>NZ_JBZQEK010000104.1:0-8370 GCF_058719085.1 Candidatus Benthicola sp. | reverse complement strand
CGGCTGGAAGGCCAACTGGCCGAATCCGGCGTTCGTGAACCGGACGACCCGGGACGGCTACTGGGGCGCCAAGCTGGTGGGCTCCTTCACCGACGACCAGGTGCGGGCGGCGGTGGCGGCGGGTGAGCTTCCGACCGAGTTCGCGGCCGACACGCTGGCGAAGATGCTGATGTACAGAAGGGACCGGATCGTGGAGTACTGGTACGGCCGGGTGTCGCCCGTCGAGGCCCCGGAGGCGCGGCCGGCGCCGCACCCGGGGTTCGACCTCGCCTTCGAGGACTATGGCATCCGGGACGGTGCATGGGCGGCGGAGGGCATCACGTATGAATGGACGTTCCGACACGACGCCCTGGGCCGTCGCTGGATGGGTGTCGCGCCGGCACGGGAGGGCGTCGGTCAGGTGCTCCGGATCGAGCCGGGTGAGGGCGCCGGGTCGGCGAGAGGAGGCCCGGCCGAGGGGAGCGTAAGGGCCCCAGACTCCATCGCCCTCCTCGAGGTCACGGTGCGGCGACCGGACGGCGAGGCCGGCCGACCGGCCCGCGTCTACCTGGAATGGGACGCCGGGAATGGCCGGTACCGGGTGGCGGGGCTCGAGCATTGAGCATGCCGCACGGCTGGAGCGGCTGGTGCTGACGAAGGCGGACGTTCCGGCGGAGTTCGACCGGGTCGCCCGGAGCTACGAGCTTCTCACCGGACTGAACCCGGGATACCGGCGGCACCTGCGGCTGAGCGCCGAGCGCCTCGAGACCCGTCCGGACGACAGGGTTCTTGACCTTTGCTGCGGCACGGGCGCCTCGACGCGGGCCCTGCTCGAGGCGCACCCCGAATCCCGCATCACGGCCGCGGACGCGTCGCCGGGAATGCTGGCGGAGGCGAAGCGCCGACTGCGGGACGACCGGATCCGGTGGATGCGCGCCGATGCCATGGACCCGGCTGCGTCTGGCCTCGAGGGCCCGTTCGACGCGATCCTGATGGCCTACGGGATCCGTAACATGTGCGATCCGGACCTGTGCCTGGCCCGCCTGCTCGAGCTGCTCAGGCCGGGCGGGTGGGCGTGCTTCCACGAGTACTCGGTGGCCGACTCGCGGACCGCGAGGGCCATCTGGAACGCGGTGTCCCTCGGGTTGATCATCCCGGGGGGACTGCTCACTTCGGGAACCACGCGGATCTATCGCTACCTGCGACGAAGCGTTCTGGAGTTCGACGGCGTGGGGGCGTTCGAGGAGCGCCTTCGACGAGCCGGCTACGTGGAGATACGGACGGAGCCGATGGACGGATGGCAGCGGGGGATCGTGCACTCGTTTCTGGCGCGGCGGCCGGAGCGCCTCGCATGAGCCGGGTCGGGGACGGCCGGCGCCCGTGGCCGCAGGAGGGCGGGAGCCGTGACCGGGCGCCGGACGGCTCGACCGCGCTGGTGGTAGGCGGCGGGCTGGCCGGGATCGCTGCCGCCTGCGTGCTCGCCGAACGGGGGGTGCGTGTGACCGTGGTGGAGCGCGAGGCGTCTCTCGGCGGTCGGCTGCGCACCTGGACCGAGACGCTGCCGGACGGCTCGACGCTTCGCATGGAACGCGGATTCCACGCCTTCTTCCGGCAGTACTACAACCTCCGCGAGCTGCTCCGTCGCGTGGACCCGGAGCTTCGGCGCCTCGTGCGGCTGAACGATTATCCGGTGTACGCCCCGGGCGGGGCCGTCCAGTCGTTCGAGGACCTTCCGACCCGGCCGCCCTGGAACGTGGCGGCGCTGGTGCGGCGGGCGGACACCTTCCGAGTGCGCGACCTCCTGAGGGTGAACGGGCTGGCGGCTCTCGAGATGCTCCGCTTCGACCCGGATCGGACGTACGAGCGCCACGACCGCACGACCGCCCGCCGGTACCTGGACTCGCTTCGCTTTCCGGCCGAGGCGCGCCGGATGCTGTTCGACGTGTTCTCGCACTCGTTCTTCAACCCGGAAGAGGACATGTCGGCAGCCGATCTGCTGATGATGTTTCACTTCTACTTCATGGCGAACCCCGAAGGCCTCGTGTTCGATGTGCTGGACGACGAGTTCGAGGCATCGCTGTGGTCCCCGCTGCGGTCCTACCTGGAGGGACTGGGGGCGCGGTTCCGTCTCGGGGCGGATGTGACCGGGCTCCGGCCGGCAGGCGATGGCGTGTGGGCCGCGACGCTCGGCGCCACGGGGGACGCTCCGACGGCCGGCGGGGAGGAGACCGCCGACCTCGTGGTGCTCGCGCCGACCGTGCCGGGCCTGCAGTCGATCGTGGCGGCCTCGCCCGATCTGGGGAGCGAACGCTGGCGAGAGGGCGTAGCCGACCTCCGGCTCACCCTGCCGTTCGCGGTGTGGCGCCTGTGGCTGGATCGTCCCGTCCGGCCCGACCGTCATCCGTTCGTCGGCACGGCGGGGTACCCGCTGCTGGACAACATCTCCGTGTACGAGACCTTCGAGGAGGAGAGTCGGCGCTGGGCCGAGAGAAGGGGAGGCTCGGTGGTCGAGCTGCACGCGTACGCCGTCCCCGAGAGTGCGACGGAGGTGGAGATCCGGGAGGCCATGAAGGACGGACTGGAAGACCTCTACCCGGAGACCCGCGATGCCAAGGTGCTGCACGAGCACTTTCGGATCGACCGGGACTGCCCGGCCTTCCCACCCGGGGGGCACGCGTCGCGACCGGGCGTGGAGACGCCGGCGGAGGGTGTGGCGCTGGCCGGCGATTTCGTGCGGCTTCCGTTTCCCACCGCCCTCATGGAGAGGGCGACCGCATCCGGCTTCCTGGCCGCGAACCGGCTCCTGGCCCGGTGGGACGTCCGCCCGGAGCCCCTGTGGACGATCCCCCGGACCGGCCCTCTCGTCCGCGGCCGGTGAGGTCGAGGGACGCCGCGGACCGACCCCCCGGACCGGTTCAGCGCCCGCCGCTGCTCTCGTCGAGCGCCTTTCCGGCCGCGGGCACCGTTCCCGACCGGAGGGCGTAGCGACGTTCGGCGTACGCCGCATCCTCCCGCCACAGCTTCCTCTGCGCCCGAAGGATGAAGGGGCGGATCATCCAGGCGGCCCCGATCGCCCTCCGGAAGCCCGGCCGCTCGGAAGTGGCCAGCGTGGCCTCGATGATCGCCGATCGGCCCCGGCGGAGGGGGGTGGCGTGGGTCTCGACCACGGACCCGGCGCCTTCGCCGCCCACGATCGTCATGGTGATCGTCCGGGGGTCCGGGCAGTGAAAGGTGGCGTCGACCTCGATTCCAAGGCGGTCCGTCATCCCGTACACGACCCTCACAAGGAGACGACCGTTCTCCACTCCGATCACCTTCAGGCGCTTGAACGTGTGCGGGTGGTAGTAGACCCCGTGCCACGGGTCGAGCCGGTTGGCGATCACGTCCCGGGGCTCGCAGTCCGCCTCCATCCGCATCACCGAGTCGATGAACTCGGCCGGCCGGGGAGACACGATCGGTCGGGGGGTCGGTGGGTCGTGGGCGGGAGCATTCGCATCGGCCCCGCGGCCGACTCCGGCGTCGAGCCGGACCCAGCACAGCACCCCGTCGTCGTGGGCCGGAAGGGGGCACCAGGCCCCGTGCCTCTCGGTGCCCAGCTCGAGGCCGTGCCACGGACAGACGAGGCGTCCGTCTCGTACCGGACCCTCCGCCAGGGAGGCTCCCATGTGCGGGCAGGCGTTCGGGGCCACCCGAAGCTCGCTCTCGGCCCGCCAGGCCACGAGCTCCCGACCCTCGACCCAGTAGACGCACGGGACGCTCCCGATCGAGCGGCTCGCGTCGAGGACGTACCAGCCGCCGGATGGAAGGGCGAGCGCGGCCCTGAGCTCGCGCTCGATGCGATGCGGATTCGCCTGTACCCAGTCGGGCCCGCGCAGCTCGGGCGGCAGCTCGGCGGGGAGAGGCGACAACGGGTGGCCCACGGTCTTCAGCTTCGGCATCAGGGTCTCCGGGTGGCGTCTCTCAGCGCCGGACCGAGCTCCCGAATCGCCTGCCCGACCAAAGGAGCGGCGGGCAGCGATCGCATGAGGGCGATCCGGTCGGCGGCCGTGCCGCCGTCGAACAGGAAACGGGCCATGCGGTCTGGCTCCACCGCCTCGAACATGCGGAGAAAGAACCGGGGCGCGGCCTCGGGAACCCGGTCAAGGTAGGCCAGGAACACCCGGTCGAGAAACGCCGTGGCCCGCGGATATGGACGCACGGCCGGAATCGGCACGTCCGGCCCGTGCCGGGCCACGTGGGCGGCGATCCGTCGCGCCTGCTGCTGAATCGCCATGAAGGCGTACCCGGTGGCCGGTCGGGCGAGCCCGGCTCGCGTACCGATGTTCGTCACCCGACGGCTCGTCGGACGGGGCGGGGGGAGGGTGCTCATCGGGATGGCTCCCCGCTCGCGGTGCCGCTCGGTCCACACATCCACCCCGAGCACGTCCGCCACGTACCTCCGGATCGAATGCAGGTACTCTTCCTCCCCCCGCGGCTCCCCGCCGAAGTAGGTGTCTTCGACGAGGGCCTTCGTCTCCGAGAGCGGAAGAACGTACATGAACCGGATCTCCGGGCCATCCATGACGCGGAAGTCCATCAGGGTGGCCACGGATGGGTCGAAGGACGGGGCTTCCGTCTCGATCTCGAGGCCGACGAAGTGCTGCAGCCAGTCGATCTCGCCCTCCGGGGCCGGCCGCGGTCCGGGAGGGCGCCCGTCGAACACCCTCCGGGTGCGCACGATGCCCTCCCCGGTCCGCACCTCGACGCCGCCCTTCACCTCCCGGAGGCCTTCCACCTCGATTCCCCGCATCAGTCGCACGTTCGGCGCGGATTCGATTCGCTCGAGTGCCTGGTCGTAAAAGGCGTCCGCCGGGATGCACCGGTAGGCCACCGACCGCGAGCCGCGCTCCACCGCCCCGGAATCCGTGATCACCCTCCAGCGGCGCCACGAGTGGCGGGCGGCGGCCTCGAAAGGGTGACCGGGACCCGACCAGTAGCACCAGGTGCGGTCGCGGACGTGTGCCTCTCGCCGGTCCACGAGAAGGACCTCGAGCTCCGCGCTTCCTGCGTCCAGGAAGTGAACCGCGAGGCTGAGGCCCGCGCACCCCGCGCCGACGATCACGACATCCGCGTCCAGGGGCTCAGTCCTCCCCGAACCAGCGTTCACGGTCCGTCAGCACGTCCGCGCAGGTCGTTCCTGCCGGAACCGGGACCCACACGAACACGTTGCGCTCCGGGTCCGGATTGTGCTCGAACTGAGGCGTGAAGGTGCGGAGGATCGCGCTGGAGGCCCCGATGACGTGCTGGTCGCCGGCGCCCGTCACCTGGCCCGTCATGCGGCCATCCGGCTCCAGGGTGCCGCTGAGTCCCCGCACGAGCCGCTGAACGAGATACACCTGTCCGCTCACCAGCCCCTCGACGCTCACGCTCACCCCGGGGTGCCCGTCACCGTCCGGGTCCGTGACGCGCGGGTCGTCCTCGTCTTCGGGAAGCGGTTCGTCCCAGGGGTCATCGAGGTCGGCTCCGAGCACCATGATGTGATCCGGGATCCGCACCGTCGTCTGTCCGTCCGCGTCCGCTCCGATCTGGAGGGGCATCGTCCACTCGGGCATGGCCGCCACGAAGGCCGGCCCGAGCGTGGTCCGGACGCGGCCGAGCGGCTCCTGTTCCACCGAACAGTAGCGCGAGTCCACCACTGGCTCCTCGCCCTCGAGGCGCACGCGGTGCAGGAGAAGTCCCGTGGTGCGGACGCGGAGGTACCGGTTGGAGGGACGCGTCAGGGCCCGCGTGGAGACGTACTGGCGGCTGGCGTAGAGCCCGGGCTCCAATGCCGTCTGAGGCTCCTGTGCCCCGAGCCCCGGGGCCGCAAGGGGGACGGCCGTCGCGATGGCCAGAATGCGGGCCAGGGTTCGGGGTACGACGCGCGTCATGACTCAGCTCCGTGCGGGTCCGGGCTCCTCGATCGGCGGGCCCGCGCCGGGTGCGTCGGGCTCCGGGCGACGCTACGTCGGCCCGCGCGCCGGTGCAACGTTTCGAAGGTGGCTCGAGCCGGGGTTTGGAGGCGCCGGGGCCCGCGCTACATTGCGCGGCGCCACGGGGCCTGCTGCCGGGGCATGGAGTGGAGCATACGGAAGACGAGGGAGGAACCCTGGATACGAGACGAGACGAGCGGGACCACGCCGTGGTGATCGGCTCCGGATTCGGCGGGCTGGCCGCGGCCGTACGCCTCGGAGCTCGCGGCTACCGGGTGACGATCCTCGAGCGACTGGACCAGCCTGGAGGCCGGGCCCGGGTGTTCGAGCAGGACGGATTCACCTTCGACGCCGGCCCGACCGTGATCACGGCTCCCTTCCTGTTCGAGGAGCTCTGGGAGTTGTGTGGCCGACGTCTCCCGGACGATGTCGACCTGAGGCCGGTTCACCCGTTCTACCGCATCCGGTTCGATGACGGCGACGTGTTCGACTACTCGGGCGACCCGGAGCTGATGCGACAGGAGATCCGACGCTTCTCGCCGGAAGACGAGGCGGGCTACGAGCGCTTTCTGCGCATGAGCGAGCGGATCTTCGCGACCGGCTTCACCCGCCTGGGACACGTCCCCTTCGACTCGGCGTGGGACATGATTCGCATCGTGCCGGACATGGTGCGACTGCAGAGCCACCTCACCGTCTACCGCCTCGTGGCGAAGTTCATCAAGCACCCGAAGCTTAGGCAGGTGCTGAGCTTTCACCCGCTGCTGGTGGGCGGAAACCCCTTCGCCACGACCTCGATCTACACGCTGATCGCCTACCTGGAGCGCGAGTGGGGTGTCCATTTCCCGATCGGCGGCACCGGGGCCCTGGTGCGCGGGCTGCTCGGCCTGGTCGACGGACTCGGCGGGGAGCTGCGGCTGAACGCGGACGTCGAGGAAATCCTGGTGGTCGGCGGCCGGGTCCGCGGCGTGCGGCTGGCCGGCGGAGAAGAGATCGCGGCGGAGGTGGTCGTTTCGAACGCCGACTCCGCGTGGACCTACCGGCACCTCGTCCCGGAGGCGGCGCGCCGCCGGTGGACCGATCGGAAGGTGGAGAAGTCCCGGTACTCCATGGGACTGTTCGTATGGTATTTCGGCACGCGGCGGCCGTACCCGGACGTGGCGCATCACTCGATCCTCCTCGGCCCGCGGTACAAGGGTTTGCTGGACGACATCTTCGGAGCCCGTCTGGCCCCGGACTTCAGCCTTTATCTGCACCGCCCGACCGCCACCGACCCCGGGCTGGCGCCCGAGGGGATGGACGGCTTCTACGTCCTCTCACCCGTCCCCAACCTGGAAGCTGACGTCGACTGGGAGGAACGCGCCGAGCCCTACCGCCAGGCGATCGAGCGCCACCTCGAGGAGACCGTGCTGCCAGGCCTCGGCGAGGCAATCGTGACGTCCCGCGTGATGACGCCGCTCGACTTCCGCGACGAGCTGCTGGCCTTCCGTGGGGCCGCGTTCAGCTTCGAGCCCATCCTGCGGCAGAGCGCCTGGTTCCGTCCGCACAACCGGAGCGAGGACGTCGACGGTCTGTACCTGGTGGGTGCCGGAACACACCCGGGCGCCGGCGTCCCCGGTGTCCTGTCCTCGGCCCGGGTGCTCGACCAGGTGGTCCCGGCCCCGCGGAGCGCGAGCCCCCCGGCGCCGATCGGGGCCGGCCGTTGACCGATGAGCCCGGGATGAGCGACGGGAGGCGAAGCGCGGACGACGGCCGGGTCGCGCGGAGACTGCTCCGCGAAGGGTCGAAGAGCTTCCACGCGGCTTCGCTCCTTCTGCCTCGCGGCGTGCGCGCGGATGCCGGGGCCGTATACGCGTGGTGCCGGGTGGCCGATCACGCGGTGGATCGGTCCGACGACCCCGCCGGCGCCCTGGAAGGGGTACGGGCGGGCCTCGAGCGACTGTACACCGGCCGGGCCGACGGGCCCGTCGAGCGGGCCTTCGGCGAGACCGTCTTCCGCAAGCGGATTCCGCGAGAGCTGCCGGACGCCATGGTGGAAGGGTTCACGTGGGACGTGGCGGATCGGCGCTTCGCGTCGCGGCCGCAGGTGTTCGACTACTGCGTGCGGGTGGGCTCCACGGTCGGGGCCATGATGACGCTGGTGATGGAACGGCGCGACGCCGCGACCCTGACGGCGGCGTGCCGGCTCGGGGTGGCGATGCAGCTCACCAACATCGCCCGGGATGTGGGAGAGGACGCACGGTCCGGCCGGGTGTACCTGCCGATCGAGGCCCTGGAGCAGGCCGGCGTGGAGGTCGATTCCTGGCTCGCGGCCCCGGAGCCTTCCCCGGCGGTGCGAGACGTCGTCCGATCCCTGCTCGAAGACGCGGATGCGCTGTACGCCGCCGCATGGCCCGGAATCCGGCGGCTCCCGGCCCCCTGCCGTCCGGCCATTCGGGCAGCG
>NZ_JBZQEK010000103.1:0-14791 GCF_058719085.1 Candidatus Benthicola sp. | reverse complement strand
GTCTGGATCGTGTCCGAAGTCCTTGAGCATCGCGTACAGGATGCGCGAATGCCCCCACTCGTCCTGGGCCATGGCGGAGCAGGCGATTCCCGCCTCGAGGGTGGGCGCCCCGAGAAGCCACTGCGCGTACCGCATCCCGAGAAGCCGCTTGTTGTCGGCGAGCGACAGCAGCAGGGACGCGAGATCCTCGTGCAGTTCTTCGGGAACATCCGCCACGGTCCGGAACCCTCCCGTGTCGGCGGCGCTCATCGTACCTCCGCCGGTCCGAGCGTGAACGGCTCCTCGTCGCGGTTCACGGGCTCGAAGGCGAGGCGCGGGGCCACCACCATCTCGAACCACTTCTGCTCGTCGTACGTCTGCCACGCGTAAGCCCTCGCCAGCGCGGCGTTGGGAGCCGAGATCGTCCCGATGTGCTCGAGACGATCCTCCCGCTTCTGACGCGCGAAGATCTCGTACAACTGTTCTCCGCTCAGGTGACCCATTCTCGCCCTTCTCTCCCGGCGCCTCTCTCCGGCCGACCCGGCGCGGCGCCTCGCTCGTGGTTCAGATGGACACTCCGGCCCGCCTGAGCGCCTCGCGGCCGCGCTCGCTGATCCGGTCCGTCGTCCACGGAGGGTCCCACGTGATGCGGACATCCACCTCTTCGACTCCCGGCTCCTCGAGGAGGCGGTCCCGGACATCCCACTTGATGAACTCCACGCACGGGCATGCGGTCGCGGTCAGGGTGAGTGCGACCCGTACGGTAGCGCCGGCGTCCGGTTCGGCTTCGTCCACCTCGACTCCGTACACCAGGCCCAGGTCGACCAGGGAGATCGGGAACTCCGGGTCGGCCACCTCGTACAGCGCCCGCCACACCCGCTCTTCGAGATCCGCCGCGGGCGTCGGCCAGTCGGGGATCTCGAGGGTCAGGTCCGGGTTGCGGCCGGACGCATCGGCGAAGACGGCCGAGAAGTCCACCCCCCGGTCGAGGAGCGATTCGTATCCGGCGTCCGCCGTGGGATCGGCGGCCGGACCGGGCGGGGGCCGGCCGTCCCCGGCACGTCGCAGTTGCACGAGCCGCGCGACCATGGCCTCAGGCCGCCAGGAGGTCTTCGACCTGGAGGCGGCTTCTGCGCACGGAGGCGACGAATTCCTCGTTCATCGGCCCGCGGGCCCGCCACCGCTCCCACACCTCGTCCCAGGTGATCGTCTCGTCGAGGAGCCATACGCGGTCATCGGCGTCCCAGGCGATCGGAAGCTCGTACTCGAGCTCGACCTCTCCCGTCTCCTCGTTCGAGTGCGCGGGCACGCGAATGCCCAGCTGCTCGCACAGCGGCACGACGGCCTTCATCCACGTCATGCGCAGCTCGTCGTTGGTCATCCCCTTGAGCTTGAAGTCGAGCTGGGCGTTGTGCCGCTTCCGGTCGTCGGGAAGTCCGAACCACTCGACTCCCATCGGGAACATCCAGTCGACGGCGCGCTGCACCAGGTCTCGCCCTTCCCCGCCCGCCTCGCAAAGACGGCGCATCCAGACTTCGCCGTGACGGAGGTGGAAGTTCTCCTCCATCCCCACCTTCACCAGAGCTCGCTTCAGGGGTCCGTACGACGTGTTCCGGTGCACGTCGGAGAGCAGGGTGATGCCGGCGCGATCGTAGAGCGCGTTGGCCGTGACCAGCTCGGCCCAGTTGGCGAGCGGCTGATCGAACCCGAACGGGTTCTTGAACTTCTCGGGCGGACGGTCGTAGAGCAGGTAGTCCGTGTCGACCCCGAGGTCCTGGAGAAGACGGTACGCGATGTTGGCGTGGCCCATTTCGTCCTGGATGATCGCGGTCGCCGAGACCATCGTGTTCGTCGAGGGAGCGTCCTTGGCCGCCATGTAGTAGGCAGGCGCGCTCATCAGCTCCGTGTCCCCCTGCACCGTCAGCTGACCGATCAGCGCCTTCTTGTATGTCTCGGTCATGTCGGCTTCCGATTCCACGATGAAGCCTTCCTGGATCTTGCGTTGCAGCTGCTCGTCCGTGAATTGCGCCATTCGCTCCTGCCGGGTGTGTGCCGGTCAAACAGTGGGCGGACCCGCGCCCCACTGCGCGGAAGTCTTCAATCTAACGATACCTGCGTGTCGCGAGAAATCCGTCGGTCGAGGCGATACCCCCGGCGGCATGGCGGGTTCGGGACGACGGAGGTGGCACCCGGAATCCGGCGGACGGGGTCATCCGGCCTCGTTCAGAGGCCGCCACCCCAGCGATACTGGTAGAACAGGCCGATCGTGTCGAAATCGGCCCCGAGGCGCGCGGTGATTCCGCTCACCCAGGTGAGCTTGAGGGCGGAGCGGCGCGTGAGCGGGTAGTTCAGGGTCGCCCCGAACCGCGCGCTCTGCTGGTCCTCGGTCGCCGGGGTGCCGTTCACGGTGGTCCGGCCGCCCCAGGACCACCCTCCGTCCACCGCGATCCAGGCGCCGCGCCCGAACACGAACGACACGCTCCCCTGGACCGCCCAGAGCGGGTCCTGCTCGAGCGTGCCGCCGCCGAAGAAGTCCGAGTTGGTCGTGAACAGCCTCGCCGTGGCGATCGCCTCCACGCTCCAGCCCCCGAACCGCCTCGAGGCCCCGACCCGGGGAATGAAGGTCCACCGATTGGCTCCGAGGTTGATCAACCGATCGGGGTCGTACTGACCGAGGGGAACCAGGACCCGCAGGCTCGCTCCGACGATCGTCCCCTGGCGGTACTTCGCGAAGGCCGGCAACCCGAGGGCGGGGGCGCCGAGGAAGTTGACGGAAAGGCGGAAGGCCGGGTCGCCGAACCCGGTCGCCGACCGGGTGGCGCGCTCTCCCTCGACGTCGCCTTCCCAGTCACCGAATGCGAATGGAATCACGGCGTCGGTCTTCGCGGACATGCCGAGCAGGCTGAAGGTGCGGACGTAGACACCCGCGATGGAGTGCACCTTCCCCGTGCCGTTCTCGATCGGGATCGAAGGGTCGAGGAGGTAGTTCCCGAAGGAGTAGTTGTAGCCGAATGCGAGGAAGTTGACGCTCACCGGCACCGGGGAGAAGGCGCGCGGCTCGAGTTCCTGAGCCCGGGCACCGCCGGCGACGGCGAGGAGGGTCAGAAGTGTCCCCCCGAGAACCGCCGTTCGTATTCCGATCGACCGACTCACGATCGTATCTCCGCGCTGGTCGTGAGGTACAGCGGGTTTGGGGAAACGGACGGCCGAGGGAGTCCCTCTCGACCGTCCCCCCCGGGCTCAGCTCCGGATCTCGTCTGCGGCGTCGTCTTCGCCCCGGTCCTCGTCGGCCGCCTCGGACTTCGCCTTCTCCACCACGCTTCCGAAACGCTCCCGCAGCGTGCCGCCGAGCACTCCCAGGTGCTCGCGGATCTCGCCCATCTGCTCCCCGAGGCGATGCCCCAGCTCCTCCATGGAATCACCGACCCCGGTCTTCATGTACGGATACTCGAAGCGGACCGGAGGATCGAAGGTCTCCTTGATGGAGCGTGGCGACACCCAGCGGACCAGGTTCAGGAACGAGCCCGCCTTGTCGTTGGTACCGCTGGCCCGCGCGCCGCCGAACGGCTGCTGGCCGACCACGGCCCCGGTGGGTTTGTCGTTGATGTAGAAGTTGCCCGCCGCCCCGCGGAGGACGGCCAGGGCCTCACGCGTCGCCCGGCGATTCCGCGAGAAGACGGCGCCCGTGAGGGCGTACGGCGAGGTGGAGTCGACCAGACGCAGCGTCTCGGACCACTCCGCGTCGGGGTAGACGTAGACGGTGAGCACCGGTCCGAAGATCTCCTCCCGCATGGTCCGGAACTTCGGGTCGTGCGCCAGGACGACGGTCGGCTCGATGAAGTACCCCTTGTCGTCCGAATACCCGCCGCCGAACAGGATCTCCGCATCGGGCGCCGACTTCGCGTGCTCGATGTAGCCCGTGATGTCCCGGAAGGCCGCCCCATCGATCACCGCGCACACGAAGTTCTCGAAGTCCATCGGATCGCCCATCTCGATCGCGTCCAGCTGCTCGGCGAGCCTCTCCTTCACGCGCGGCCACATCGATTCCGGGATGTAGGCCCGCGAGGCGGCGCTGCACTTCTGCCCCTGGTACTCGAACGCGCCGCGCACCATGGCCGTGGCTACCGCGTCGGCGTCCGCCGAGCCGTGCGCGACGATGAAGTCCTTGCCCCCGGTCTCGCCGACGATCCGCGGGTAGGAGCGGTAGTTCTCCAGGTTCTCGGCCACCTTCCTCCACAGGAGCTGGAAGGTCGCCGTCGATCCGGTGAAGTGAATCCCGGCCAGGTGCGGACTGGCGAGGAGGGCATCGCTGATCTGCCCGGAATTTCCGGGCAGGAAGTTGATGACACCCGGGGGCAGACCCGCCTCCTGCAACAGCCGCATCAGGTAGTACGAGCTGAACAGCGACGTCCGCGCCGGCTTCCAGATCGCCACGTTGCCCATCAACGCCGGCGCCGTGGGAAGATTCGCCCCGATCGAGGTGAAGTTGAACGGAGAGATCGCGTAGACGAAGCCCTCGAGCGGCCGGTAGTCGGTCAGGTTCCAGACGCCGGGCGAGGAAATCGGCTGGTTGGCGTAGAGCTCCCGCGCGTAGTGCACGTTGAACCGCCAGAAGTCGATGATCTCGCATGCGCTGTCGATCTCGGCCTGGTAGCAGGTCTTGCTCTGCCCCAGCATCGTCGATGCGTTGAGCACCTGCCGCCAGCGTCCGGCGAGCAGGTCCGCCGCCTTCAGTAGCACCGCGGCACGGTCCTGCCACGGCCAGCTCGACCACTCCTGCCATGCGTCCATGCACGAGTCGACGGCCATCCGGATCTGCTCGTCCGACGCCTTGTGGTAGCGGGCGAGCACGTGCCCGTGATCGTGCGGCATCACCACGTCGCCCATGTCGCCCGTGGTGTGGTCTTCGCCACCGATGATGACCGGGATCTCGACGACTTCCGAAGCCATCCGTTCGAGCATCTTCTTCAGCTCCGCCCGCTCCGGTGATCCGGGCGCGTACTGAAGAACCGGTTCGTTCACGGGAAGCGGGGGTCGAAGGTCGCCCTCGATCGTCAATCCGGGTCGTGTATCCAGGCTCATCGTTCTCCATCCGTTCTTTTGGAATCGGTCATCCGGGAAGCGTCTCGATCCGTCGGAAGACGCCATCGGCCGCCGCTCCCGTGCATCCGGCTCCGGCAGGTGAGCGGTGGCCGCGGGGGGTTCACCCCGGCCGCGAGATCGTTATGTTCCGTGCTTGGTCGGACCCTTACGCGGTCCCGTATCCTACTGAATCGCAAGCGTTCAAGCCACCGCGCCCCGGTGGGAGAGAACCGGTCGAATGACGATGAACGTGCAGCCCCTTTCCAGGGCACCCGGAAGCCTCGACTCGTGGTGGAAGACGGCCCTTTCCTGGGAGGAGTATCTGGCCGATGAGGTCGTGGAGAACCGGCCGCTCTGGGAGGGCGTGTACCGAAGGGCGACGATTCCCGAATGGGTACACGCGGAGCTGGATCGCCTCGGGCGGTCGTGGACGCTGCTGGCGATCTCCGAGGACTGGTGTGGGGACGCGTCGAACCTCCTTCCGGTCTTCGCCCGGCTCGCGGACGCGTCGCCGCACGTGGAGCTTCGGATCGTGTCGCGTGACGCGAATCCGGACCTGATGGACCGGTACCTCACGAACGGGAGCCGCTCGATCCCGATCGTCATCGTGATGGATGAGGATCGCCACCCCGTGGGTCGCTGGGGCCCGAGGCCGGCCGAGCTGCAGGAGCTGGTGATTCGTCAGAAGCGGGCCGGGGAGAGGTCCGCTTCGGACATCTACCGAGATACCCGGCGCTGGTACGCCATGGACCGAGGGGAGACGACGCTCAGGGAGGTGCTGGCGGTCATGGCCGAGGCCGAATGACCTGATACGGGAGGAACCATGCTGGACAGTCGCACCTCGCTCGAGGGACTGGTCGCGGTCGCCGTGACCCTCCTCTTCGCCAGCCCCATCGCGGCCCAGACCGTGGAGCAGCGGGTGAACGCCGCGGTGGAGCGTCTGGATCTGGCCAGAGCCGATCATCTCGACATCATCTCGCCCCGCAATTTCGAGAGAGCCGCCGACCGGATCACGGAGGCGCGTCGACGTCTCGAGAGCGGCGGCCGGATCAGCGACATCGACGAACGGGTCGAGGAGGCGAACGAGGCGCTGGATGCGGCCGACGCCTACGCGGAAGTCGGCCAGGTCATCATGGGCGACGCGCTCGAGGCACGCTCGGACGCGCTGGTGGCCCGGGCGCCGGAGTATGCGGAGAAGGACTGGAACGAGGCGGAAGATACGGCCCGGGACGCCGGGCGGCGGCTCGAGAGCAACGACCAGCAGGGAGCCCGTGAACGGGCCGACAGGGCCGAAAGCGAGTATCGACTCGCGGAGCTCAACGCGATTCGCGCCGATCTGCTCGGCAAGGCACGAACGGCCAGAAGGGAAGCACTCGACGCGAAGGCGGAGAATCGCGCCCCCAGGACCCTGACGCGTGCCGACTCGATGCTCAACGCGGCCGAAGGCATCCTGGCCCGTGATCGGTCGCGGACGGGGGAAGCGGGTGACCTCGCGACCGACGCGGCCGCGGAGTACGTGCACGCCGCTCGGATCGCGTTCCTGGCGGACAGCGTGGACCGGAACCGGGTCTCGGTGGAGACCGTGGTGCTGCGCGACGAGACCGAGGTCCGCCGCATCGCCGACTTGCTGCGGTACGAGCCGGACTTTTCGGAAGGAATGTCGATCGTCGTCGAAGACGCGCTGGTTTCGATCCAGAGCCTGTACGACCAGCGGGACGACTTTCGCGATGAGATCGCGCTTCGGGCCCGGGAGATCGAGCGGCTCGAGGGGCAGGTGGACTCGATCGACGCCCGGCTGGCAGAGATCGAGCAACGGGAGGCCGCCGTCGCCGCGGAGCTCAGGGAACGCCAGCGGCGCGAGCGGAGGCTGCGGGAGGTGCAGGCGGTCTTCACACCCGAGGAGGGCGAGGCGCTGCTCGGCGAGAACCGGCTCATACTGAGGCTCGTCGGGCTGACGTTCGCGTCGGGCTCGGCCGAGATCCGGCCCGAGAACTTCTCGCTCCTCACCAAGGTGCAGCGGGTGATCCGGGAGTTCCCCGAGTCGACGATCACGGTCGAGGGGCACACCGACTCCCAGGGCAACGAGGCGATGAACCAGGAGCTCAGCCGGCGCCGGGCGATCGCCGTTCGCGAGTATCTCCTCTCGAACATGCCGATCAGCGCCGACCGGATCACCGCCGTCGGCTACGGCGAGTCCCGCCCGGTGGCCCCCAACGACACGGAAGCCGGACGGGCGAAGAACCGGCGCATCGACATCACGCTCTCGCTCGAGGAGGAGTGACGCCCCCCGGGAAGAGCCGAGATCCGACGCACGGAGGGTGACGTGAGATCGATCGGTCGAGCCGCGAGCCTGGTCGCCATCTGCAGTCTGGGATCATTGCCGCCTGCTGCCGGTGCGCAGGAAGCGTCCGCGGGAGATCCCGGGGTTCCGCGCTTCGCGATCGACGCATCCCCGATCGAGCTCGAGGGGCCGGCTCGCGAGGACGTCTACCTGGGCGTCACGGGGCCGCGCGCCGCCTGGCTCGGTGTGGAGAGCGGCCCGGCGGAGGTCTGGGTGCACCCGCTCAAGGTGGCCCGGAACCTCTCCCTCGACTTTCAGGTCCCGGAGTACGGAGACCCGATCCCCGGCGATGTGGTGGCCCGGACGGTCACGGTCCGCCCGGAGCTCACGACCATCACCTACGCCCATCAGTCGTTCACGGTGAGGCAGCACATCCTGGCGCCCGGAAGCGAAGCCGGGCTGCTGGTGCTGCTCGACGTGCAGGCCGTCCATCCGATCGAGATCGTGGTGAGCTTCGAGCCGGTCCTGCAACTCATGTGGCCGGGCGCCTTCGGCGGACAGTACCTGTTCTGGGACGAGGAGGAGCGGGCTTTCGTCCTGTCGGAGAGCCTCCGGGAACGGAACGCCGTCATCGGATCGCCGTGGGCCACGGAGGCCACGGCCCACCTCGCTCACCGGCTCGCTGAAGCCCCGGCCGCCTTCCGGATCGCCGTGGATCCCGAGCGCGCCGCGGCCGAGTTCATCCCGATCGCGATCGCCGCCGGCACGGGGCCGCGGGAGGAGGTGCTGGCCACCTACGACCGACTGATGGCCAACGCCGGCGAGCTGTACGCCGCGAAGCGCGCGTGGGCCGACTCGGTCCTCTCGACGACGACGAGTTTCGACAGCCCCGAGGATGATCTCGACCTGGCACTGGAGTGGGCGAAGATCAACCTCGAGGAACAGCGTGTCTGCAACCCGGACCTGGGCTGCGGCTTCGTGGCGGGTTGGGGTGCGTCGGGCACCAGCTTCCGGCCCGGCTTCGGCTGGTTCTTCGGCGGCGACGCGGCCATGAACACGCTCGCCATGGATGTCACCGGTCAGTGGGACCTGGTGGCCGAAGACCTGCGCTTCCTGGCCCGCTATCAGCGGGAGGACGGCAAGATCCCGCACGAGATCTCCCAGGCCGCCGCGCACCTCGACTGGTTCGATGAGTACCCGTATCCCTACTACCACGCGGACACGACCCCGTGGTGGATGACCGCGGTATGGCAGTACTGGAAGGCGTCTGGGGACGGCGCGTTTCTGTCGGACATCTGGCCTGCCTACCGGAATGCTTGGGAGTGGTGCCTGTCGGTCGAAACGGACGGCGACGGGCTGATCGAGAACACCACGGGCGGGCTGGCCGCGGTGGAGGTCGGCGAGATCGGAGCCGGAGTCCACCAGGACGTCTATCTCGCTTCGATCTGGACGGCCGCGGCGACCGGCGCGGCGGAGCTGGCAGCCGCCATGGGAGACCGTGAGATGGAGACCGTCGCGGCGGACGTTCGGGATCGGGCCCGCCGGACGCTGAACGACGCCTACTGGTCCCGCGACCGAGGGTACCTCGCCTTCGCGATTCTCCGGGACGGAAGCACGAACGACGATCTCACGGTATGGCCGGCCGCCGGCATGATGTTCGGCCTGTTCGACGAGGCCCCGGCGCACGGCACGCTGCGCAGCCTCTCCACGGACGCCATCGCGTCGGACTGGGGAGCGCGGATGCTCTCCGCGGACAGCGAACTGTACGATCCGCTCCAGTACAACAGCGGCACGGTATGGCCGTTCGTAACCGGCTACCTGAGCCTCGGGCAGTACCGCTATCGGAGACCGTGGTCCGCGTATCCGCTGCTCGCCGCGGTCGGGAAGACGACCTTCGACTGGAGCCTCGGCCGGAACCCCGAGCTGCTCTCCGGCGCCTTCTACGTCCCGCTCGATGAGACCGTGCCGCATCAGTTCTTCGCCTCGTCGATGATCCCGACGCCGCTCATCCGCGGCCTGCTGGGCTGGGAACCGGATGCCCCGGCCGGCGCCGCCCGCCTCGCTCCTCAGCTACCCGCCGACTGGGACCGGGTCGCCGTGACGAATCTCCCGGCCGGTGACACCCGGGTGGACGTATCGATCGAGCGCGGCCCCGGCCGCCTGGAAGTGCTCATCGAAGGCGCGGGGCCCCCGATCGACCTCACCTACGTGGCGCTTCTCCCGGCCGGAGCCGGCGATGTTCGCGCGACCCTCGACGGGGCGGATCTCTCCGGCGACCCGGCAGCGGTGAACGAGGCCGAGCACATCGAGGTGCCCGTTCGCCTGGAGGGCGATTCGCGCAGGCTGGTGATCATCTGGTCCGGGGGCATCGAGATCGTGCCGCCACGGCCCGGGCTGAAGCCGGGGCAATCGAGCACCGGCCTTCGGATCCTCGACCTCGCGCACGATGGAGCGAGATGGACTCTCGAGGTCGAGGGCGAGGCGGGGCGTTCGTACACCGCACGGCTGATCGGCGAGGCGGTGGTGGTTCGAGAAGTCAGCGCGGGTCAGGCCACGGTCGCCCGGGGCCCTGGAGAGCTGACGGAGCTCGAGATCACGTTTCCGACCGGACCGGCTCCCCGGCCGGTGGTCGAGGTCGCGCTGGAGGCCGATCGATGAGGCGGCCGGCGGCGAAGGCCAAGCGGCTCCCGCTTCGTGCCGGCGCGCGCTTCGCGGTTCTTCTCGCGGCCACGGCCGCCGCGGCCTGCGGCCCCGCGGAAGAGGCCCCGGAGGCTCCGTACTCGGCGCTCCGGCTCGAGCCCCAGGAAAGCGGCACGGACGTTCTGCTCCAGGCGGTGAGCGTGGTGAGTGATCGGGTCGTCTGGATCAGTGGCCACGGGGGAACGTGGGCGCGCACCGTGGACGGCGGCCGCACCTGGGAGGCTCACGTGCTGCCGGGTGGCGACTCCCTGCAGTTCCGCGATGTGCACGCCCTCGACGCAGAGCGGGCGTGGCTGCTGAGCTCCGGGCCCGGAGACCGTTCGCGCGTGTACCGCACGGTGGATGGTGGCGAGAACTGGGAGCTTCTCTTCCTCAATCCCGAGCCATCGGGCTTCTACGATTGCCTGGAGTTTCGGGATGCCGAGACCGGATTCCTGTACGGCGACGCAGTGGACGGGGAACTGCGCATTCTGAGAACCACCGACGGCGGGCGGCGCTGGGAGTTTCTGCGCGGTCGAAGCGTACCGGCGGCGCTACCGGGCGAGGGTGGATTCGCGGCCAGCGGAACGTGCGTCGAGCTCGGCCCCGGCGGTAGAGTCTGGATCGGAACCGGCGCGGCGCCGACCGCCCGCGTGTTGGCCTCCGGCGACGACGGCCGGACCTGGAGCGCGTTCCCCACCCCGCTCCCCGGAGGCGAGGCAGCGGGGATCTTCAGCATCGCCTTTCGCGATTCCCTTCACGGCGTGATCCTCGGAGGGGACCTTTCCCGATCCGAGGCGCACTCCGACAACGTCGCCGTCACCAGCGACGGCGGAGCGACGTGGACGCTCGCCGGACGTCCCGCCATGGCAGGGGCCATCTACGGGGTCTCATACGTGCCGGCCGCTTCGACGCCTACGCTCGTGGCGGTCGGCCCGGGAGGCCTCGACTGGTCGGCTGACGAGGGCCGCAGCTGGGTCTCCGCCGACACGGCCGCCTGGTGGGGCCTCGACCTCGCCGCGCCTGACGCCGGGTGGGTGGCGGGGCCGGGCGGAAGAATTGCACGCATCCGCCTCGAGTAGCCCGCCCTCCGCTCCAGTCGCCCCGGCGCCAACGAACGACGGCCGAACCCGAAGCAACGATTGTCGCTCTGGTGTTGTCCTAAGGGATGAAAGGCGACGGAGGGCCGTCGCCACGCCCGCGGGGCAACGACGGGAGGGGTGGAGCGATGATCGGGCGAGTCGAGATATCGGAAATCCTGGGAATGGCGGGGACCTGTGCGGTCCTGCTGTTCGCGGGATTCAGCGTGGAGACCCTCGGGGAGTTTCCGCCGCAGGTGGAGGCCCTGGCCGGTGTCGAGGCTCCCGATGTCCCGGCGTTGGCCCACCGGCTCGAAGAGCTGCGGCTCCAGCCTCCGTACCTGGTCCGGCCTCTTCACCCTTCTCCGCCGGACGTCACGCGGTGCGAGCTGCCCATGCGAAAGGGGCACCCCGCCCTGTGAAGCCGGCGCTTCCCGTCAGGCTCTCCGGCTGCCGCTCGGGTCCCCTGCGGGAGGCATGGCGGTGAGCCGCGCGTACATGTCCGGTCGCCGATCAGCCACGTAGTCGTACTCGTACTCCCTGCCGATCTCGATCACCCGGTTCTCGTCCGCCGCCTCCATGTCGAATTCCACGTGCAGGAAACCGGGCCCATCCCCGATCTCGGCCACGAGATCGCCTCGCGGATCCGCGGCCATGCTGCCCCCGTGGAACGAGGTTCCCGCTTCGGTTCCGACCCGGTTCACGGCCAGGTAGTTGACGTGGTTTTCGTAGGCCCGGATCCGTACCTGCTCGCGCTTGAGCCGCAGGTTGGGCCAGTTCGTCGGAAGCACGATCAGCTGGGCCCCGCCCAGCTTCAGGGCTCGAGCCGTCTCCGGGAAGGTACCGTCGTAGCAGATGTTCAGGCCGATTCGCCCGATTTCCGTCTCGAACACGGGTGGGGGCTCCGTCCCCGGCGACGTGAATCGGTCCACTCCGAGGCACAGCGTGTGCAGCTTTCGATAGCGACCCACCGGTCCGTCCGGACCGAAGAAGAACAGGGAGTTGTGCAGGCGGTCGCCCGCGCGCTCGATCGCGCCCACCACGCACCAGGCGTCGTGCTGACGGCAGGCGGCTGCGACCTCCGAAAGCTCGGGGCCGCCGGCCTCCACGGCACCGCTTCGGGCGGAGTCCCGGTCGTCGAACACGTAGCCGGTGAGCGTCGCTTCGGGAAACACGACCAGCCGTGCGCCCTCTCCCCTCGCCGCCTCGAGGGCCGCCATGACCGAAGCCACGTTGGCGTCGGGCTCGGCGAGCCTCGGGGCCATCTGCACTCCGCAGACCGCCAGCATCAGTCCTCGGACAGGGAGGCGATCACCGCCAGTCCGACGCCCACCACGAGCGAGCCGATGGCCAGGCCGAAGCCGACCCACCGGCCGACCTTCGCCTCGGGACGGCTCCGTCCCCGGCGCCACGGGCGGGCGATCTCGTCCCTCAAGGCCCGCGCGCGGTTGCGCACGGCCCAGGTGGCGAGTCGAGCGAGACCTTCTTCGTCTTCTCTGCGTCGGAACATGGGATCAACCGGTGGAAGGCATCGAGCCCACGAAGTCCTCTCCCCCGTCGACCCGAATGACGTTACCCGTCATCCAGGCCGTGCCCTCGTCCGCCAGCGCCACCATGCAGCGTGCGACGTCTTCGGGGGTCGTGAGCCGTCCATACGGGTTCTGCTGCCGGGCCTCCTCGATCATGTGCTCGGCGCCCGGGATCTTGCGGAGGGCCGGAGTGTCGGTCACCCCGGCACGGATCGCGTTCGCCGTGATCCCGTAGGGCGCGAGCTCGAGCGCCAGCTGCCGGCAATGGGACTCGAGGGAAGCCTTGGCGGCCGACACGGCGCCGTACGAGGGAATCACGCGATCGCCTCCCGAGCTGGTCATCGCGTAGATGCGACCTCCGGGGCCCATGAGAGACCGGCGCACGAGCCCCTGCGCCCAGTACACGAGGGTGTGTGCCATCACGGTGAGCGTCATGTCCATCTGCTCCATCGTGATCGACCCGGCCTCGTTCGACCCGATGAAGGGACGAAGCGTGCCGAAGGCAAGGGAGTGCAGCAGCACGCGGACGGAACCGGGGCCGGCCTCCGCTGCGATCTCGTCGAGCACCTGCTCGCGCTTGTCCAGGCTGGCCGCATTGATGTTGAAGAAGCGGGCCTGCACTCCCTCGGCCTCTATCGCGGCCCGGATCTCCTTGACCCGCGCGAGTCCGGCGCGGCGATCGAGGTGCACTCCGTAGATGTCGTATCCCGCCTTCGCGAACTCCCGCCCGGCGGCTTCGCCGAAACCGCTCGAAGCGCCCAGGATCAGAGCCGACTTCGCCCCGCTCTCGCTCACTGATTCCTCCCCCGAATGGACTGGTTCCGCCCGGTTCGAACGTAATTTCCGCGAGCACGCTTGTCACGATCGCCGCCGTCCCGGCCGGACCCGCAGCAGGACTCGGTCAGAGGATGAGCGCGGCCAGAACCGTGTACAGGACCGCGGCGGCGGCGGCCGCCGTCATGGCCAGCGGAAGCTGCGTCGTCACATGGTCCATGAGATCGCATCCCGTGGCCACCGATGAGAGAATCGTGGTGTCCGAGATCGGCGAGCACTGGTCACCGAACACGCTCCCGCCCGTGACGGCCGCAAAACACAGCGCCAGGTACTCCGGGTCCGGGACGGCGGACCAGGCGAGCGGCATGGCCACCGGAAACAGCACCGCATAGGTGCCCCAGGAGGTCCCGGTGGAGAAGGCGACGAACATGGTGAGAAGCAGCAGCACGGCCGGAAGCGCCACCGGGCTCACCCACGGCCCCACCGTGTGCACCACGTAGTCGGCCGTGCCGAGGGCGTCCGCCACCGACTTGAGGGTGACGGCGAGGGCGAGGACCACGGCCCCGATCGTCACTCCCTTGCAGCCGTCGATGAAGCCGTCGATCGCGTCCCGCAGCTTCATGCCGCGCGCCAGGGCGATGCCGATCGCCACCAGCACGGCGAGCACGAACGCCTCGGCGATCGGCAGAGAGGGCTGCTCGTGGTTCCCCTGCACGTAGAAGGTGACCACGAACGGGATCACGGCCACGGCGAGAAGCGTCCCGATCGGACCGAAGAAGTCGATCAGGCTCGGCCGGTAGTCGGAGGGAAGCTTCAGCTCGGTGAGCTCGTCGGACGCCATCGGCTCCGCGCCCTCCCGATCGAGCTCCCCGCTCCGCCGGGATCGGGCGGCCGCCTCGCGCATGCTTCGTGGAAGCCACGGCCATCGCTCCCAGGCGACGAGCAGGGTCAGCGTCACCGCGAACAGGGCGTAGAAGTTCAACGGGACGGCCCGGAAGAAGAACGCGATCCCCTGCTCCTCGGTTGCGATCACCGGCACGGTGCCGGCCACGAGCCCCCCGACGTAGATCGGCCACACGTTGAACGGGATGATCGAGGCGGCCGGAGAGGCCGTGGAATCCACGATGTACGACAGCTCCTCGTGCGACACCCGGTGCCGGTCGCACACCGGCCGCACCGTAGCTCCGGTGAGCACGGTGCTGATGGTGCCGCCCTGGTGGAACACGATCCCCATGGCCCAGGCGAAGAACTTGGCCGACCGCGGACCCCTCACCACGCGCCGACCGGCCCAATCGGCGAACCGCAGGGCTCCCCCCGTCCGCGTCCATAGCCCGATCAGCCCTCCGAGCGCCCACAGGTAGACGAGCAGGATGAGAGCGAAGCCCGGG
>NZ_JBZQEK010000102.1:0-7568 GCF_058719085.1 Candidatus Benthicola sp. | reverse complement strand
GACGTCCCATCCGGCGCGCTACGGCTACCTCCACAAGGCTCTTAAGAGACTTCTGGAGATCGACTATCCGGATCTCACGATCGATGTCTTCCTGACCGATCCCCCCCCCCGTCGCGTGGCCCGCATGGCCCGAAGGGACGGCCGGCTGAACATCTGCCGGGTCGATCGTGACTACGGACCGGCCACGAAGTACGTGTACGCCCTCGAGAGACACCCCGAACGCCTCGTCGTCGTCTGCGATGATGACCACACGTACACGTCGAGGTGGCTGCGCACGCTCGTGGGGTGGAGTCTCCGGCTCGGAGGAGAGGCGTGCGTCGCCTGCACGGGCATGGCTGAGCTGGCCAGAATCGATCCATCCGACCCGGACCTGTGCGATGCCCTCGAGTCGCTGGGGGGTGTGACGGCCGAGGGAGTCGAGATCTACCGGAAGGTCCATGGCGAGAAGCTGCGTGGAGACCCGGTCCCGCTGCTCTGGCCCCAGGGCTACACGGGCTACCTGCTTCCGGCAGGTCTCTCCCGGCGCCTGGATGTGAGGCGTCACTACGAGGAGTGCCTCGATCTCATCCCGGAAGACCAGCTCCGGGACATGGAAGGGCGTGTGAACGACGACACCCTGATGGGCGCCTATCTGCACCGCCTCGGGACGCCGAAGGTCGTCATCCCTCATGATAACGAACCCCGGCCGCTGAAGCGGGTCACCCGAGTCGAGTCCCACGGCGCCCTGCAGGAAAGATTCACGGCTCGATACGGCATGAACATCGGAGTTGCCATGTACGTCGCCCTGCGGGAGAAGAGGTGGATTTGACGAGGACCTCGGATCGGAGCCCAGAACCGGAACCGGGGCCGCGCGGATGAAGAGCGAATGGCACTTCCGGGAGGAGCTGCGCCCGAGGGACGTTCCGGGACTCGTGCGGCTCGGCAATCCCGCGGGCGACGGCGGCTACGTGGTCCCGCAGTGGGTCGTGGATTCGACCGATGTGCTTCTCACGCTCGGTATCGGCCACGACTGGAGCTTCGAAGAGGACGTGTGGCGCGCGCGCCCCGGAGTGACGATCGTCGGCGCGGATCACACCCTGCATGCCTCGTCCATCCGGTGGTCGCTCAAGCAGGCGCAGGTCAAGCACGCGCTCAACCGCCTGCTGGGCCGCTCCGCGAAGGCATCCAGGTATGTAGCCCACATCGAACGGTACCGACGCTACCAGCGGCTCTTCTCGTTCCCGAACCAGCATATCGAGAAGGCCGTCAGCGCGGTCGCTTCGCCGACCACGGTCACCATCGACGAGCTGTTCGTGGGCATCGATCACGGGAGACCCCATCGAGTGCTCGTCTCGATGGACATCGAGGGAAGCGAGTACGAGGTGACGGCGGACGTTCTCCGCTACGAACGAGCCATCAACATGATCGTGGCGGAGTTTCATCACATCGGACGCAACCTGGGCGCGTTCGAGCGAGCGATCGCCAGCATCAAGAGGTCGTTCTCTGTCGTGCACGTGCACGGAAACAACTGTGCGCCCTACAACCAGGATCTGGACATCCCCGAGGTGATCGAGGTGACCTTCGTGCACCGATCGCTGATGCCCCCGGATCGTCCGTACTCAGCGATCGAGAGGCCCATCTCAGGGCTGGACGTGGCGAACCGGCCGGACTCGCCGGATTACGTCCTGCGCTTCTGAGCCTACGCCCGGACGGGCCCTCGGGTCGAAACCGCCACTGCCGTGACCATCAGCCGCCCCCCTGTCCGATCGCCTGCTCCAGAGCGGCCCTCAGGTCGCGTCCGATCGGCGCCTCGGGGTGGGTCTCGATCATCCGGTCGGCGACGCGGATGGCGCGCTCGAACTCCCCACGCTTCGCGTAGTGGTCCGCCAGCGCGTACAGATAGTCGAGGTTGGTCGGTTCTGCCTCCACGATCGTTCGGAGGCTCGTCTCCGCTTCGTTCAGTCGACCGAGCTGCTGCTGCAGCAGCCCGAGATTGTAGCGGATTCGGGTGCGAGCCGGCATGCCGTCCGCGGCGCGCTCCAGCCAGGACAGAGCCTCGCCCGGACGACCCGCTTCCACCAGGAGAAGCGCGAGGGCGTATTCGGCCTCGTGGTTCTCCGGATACCCCTCGAGAATCTCCCTCAGCAGCTCTTCCGCCTCCGCGTTGCGTCCCTCGGAGTTGTAGAGGACGGCCAGGTTCATCTTGGCGGGCACGAAGAGGTCGTCGATCGCGATGGCGCGGCGGTAGTATTCCTCGGCGCGGTCGGCCTCGCCGAGAGCCAGGTAGAGGTTGGCGAGGTTGTGGGCCGCGAACGAGAAGTCGAGCGAGTAGCGCATCGTCTCCTCGTACTCCTGCGTGGCCTCCTCGAGAGCCTCGACCTGGTACGGTTTGAGGAGCTCACGGGGCGCGCCAGCCAGCCTCACGGCCGCCTGTCCCCTGACCGCACGGGTCGGATCGAACAGCAGGGGCGCCACCAGTTCCACCAGCTGGGCCGGGTCCCCGACGTTCAGCGCTGAGACGGCCGTGTAGCGGATCAGCGCTTCTTCGTCCTGCAGGGCCATGTTGACCGCGCGGGTGGTCTCGGGCCCCGGGTAACGCTCGAGCAGGCCGAGCGCCGTGGCACGGACCAGCGCCGGATACAGCGGATCTCCGGCCAGGCGGATCAACTCCTCGTCCGCGCCGGGCCGGCCTTCCCGGCCAGCGGCCAGGGCGAGTCCGTAGTGCGGGCGCCGCGCCTTGCCGTACCACTCCGTATAGTAGTCCGCCGCCCAGCGGTCGGTCTCGTCCTCGTGGCATCCCGCGGACGTGCAGGCATTCGGCGTTCCGATCTCGAGCGTCAAATCGGGTCTCGGGATCCGCAGGCTGTGATCGGCCCGCCAGTCGATGACCATGTAGGGCCGTTCCGGCATGTGACACTTGACGCACAGCGCGCCTTCGTTCGGCTCGCCGGATTCCGTGAGCTCCTCGTGGAAATGGTGGTCGTACGCATCGTACGTGTCGGCACGGTGGCATTGGGCGCACAGGTCGTTGCCTTCGAAACGAAGCTCCAGGCTGTGCGGATCGTGGCAGTCGGAGCAGCGCACGTCATTCCGGTACATCTTGCTCTGGACGAACGATCCCCAGACGTAGACCTCGTCGAGGATCTGCCCGTCCGCCTCGTACAGCCCTTCGTCGAGCAGGGAAGGAACGAGGTGGTCCAGCAGGTCTTCCCTGCCGTGCGCGTAGTCCCCGAGCTCGGTGCGCCGGGAGTGACACGGCGCGCACAGCTCCACCTGCTGCCGGGAGGTGATTCCGGAGGTGGGCACGGCCAGGTCGTAGTCCTCGACGGACGGGCGGGCCATCGGCGGAAGGTCCGCCCACTCGACGTGACGCGATCCCGGCCCGTGGCACGCTTCGCAGCTGACGTCGATCTCGGACCAGGTGGTCGAGAAGGAGTCCGTCTCCGGGTCGTAGCCCTTCTTCAGGTTGGTGGAGTGACACTCGGCGCACATGCCGTTCCAGGTCTGTGCGCTGCGGGTCCAGTGGAGCCAGTCGTCCGGCGGGATGACGCGGTCCGGGTACAGGTGGAACCACTCCTCGCGCTCCGTGTCCCACGCCAGGCTGAGCGCTTGAAAGCGACCGCCGGGAAACGGGATCAGGTACTGCTGCAGGGGCTCCCAGCCGAACGTATACGCGATTTCGAAGTCCTCCAGCTCACCCGTCGGTCCTTCCGTGCGAACGAAGTACTTCCCATCGCGCTCGTAGAAACGGCTCGTCACGCCGCCGTGCTCGACCTCCACTCCGCTGAAGTCCCCTCGAACACTGGTGGAATCGGCAGGCTCCATCGCGTGGTCGTGGTCCGACCCCTCCCACGCCTCCGTGGCCTCCTCGTGGCATTCGGCGCACCGGTCACGGCCGACGAAGGTGAAGGCGGGCGCCATGTCCTGCTCCGCCCACTGCGCACGCTGGCGGGTCTCACGGACCGCGTAGACCGGGAGCGAGAGGACGATGACGGCCGTGGCCGCCACCCCGGCGATGGTCCACCTCCGCATCGGGTCCCCGGTCATGCGCGGACCACCTGCGAGGACTCGAAGTGACTCCGCTTGCGGGTGCGACCCACATCCACCTTGACGATGCCGTTCTCGATCCGCACCGGGTGCAGGTCGAGCGGCCGCGGCGCCGGCGGACGCACGACTTCGCCCCGGATGTCGTAGGCCGAGGAGTGGCACGGACACACGAACTGTCCCTCATCCGCCATCCACGGCACCGTGCAGCCCAGGTGTGTGCATTCTCGCGACACGGCCAGGAATCCGCCGTCGGACAGCCTGGCCAGATAGAATCGTCCGGCCGGAAAGGCGGTGACGGATCCGGGCTCGAACTGATCGACCGGGCCGGCGACGAGGACTCCGGGCGCCTGCCTTCCGGCCGAGCGCGGCCTGAGGAACTGGACGACCAGCCAGGCGTACTCCGCCAGCGCGAGACCCCCGAGTCCCAACCACACCCTCGAGAGGAACGAGCGCCGGGTCGTCTGCCCATCGGGTCGCTCTTCCGGATTCGTCCGGCGGCCGTCGATCGGGTTCATCGATCCCTCCTCACGAGGTCCACGGCCAGCCGAGGATCATCCCTTCGCCCCGGAACCACGCTCCGACGATCGTCAGGATGACCAGCGCGGTGGCGAAGAAGGCAAAGCCGGCCTGCAGGCGCTCCTGGCGCTCCCCCCCGAACCGGCGGCCGGCGAGGCTCACGACTCCCCATGCGAGCGCGAGGGCGACCACCGCGGGCACGAGTCCCTCGGACAGGACCGGGGGAAGGCCTCCGAGCCACGTCGACCAGTCGACCACGTACTCGTCCATCAACACCCACAGGGGAGTGAGGACGGCGCCGGCCACCACACCGGCGATCGCCAGGGACCTTCCCGTGTCCGACACGAACCACCGGCCCTCGAGAGCCGGTTCGTAGCGAACGTACGGAATGGCGAGGAGGGCGATCAGGAACAGGCCGGGGAGGATGACCACGGCCCAGGTGGGGTGGAAGTGCAGCAGCAGCTCCTGCAGGCCCACGAAGTACCACGGGGCCTTCGCGGGATTGGGGCTCATCCCGGGATTGGCGGCCGCATCCAGCCCCGCATCGGCGAACACCGCGAGGACCATGACCGCCGCCACCAGGACCAGCCCGACTACGACTTCGCGGGCCAGCAGCCCCGGCACGAAGAGCACCGTCTCCGGCCGACCGTCGGCGTCCCCGCCCGGCTCACGAGGGATGACCACCCCGCCCGCCTTCCGGACCCGCCAGAAGTGGAACGCCATGAGGCCGATGAGCGCCACCGGAAGCACCGTGGTGTGGAACGTGTAGTACAGGATCAGAGTCGGGGCGCCGATCTCCGACCCGCCACGCGCCAGCCGCACCAGGGCGTCTCCCAGAAGGGGCACGTAGCTCCACATGCCCGTAACGATGGTGATGGCCCAGTAGGACAGCTGGTCCCACGGGAGCAGATAGCCGGTGAAGTTCGCGGCGAGCACGACGATCAGGAGGAAGACTCCGATCACCCAGTTGAACTGGCGGGCCCCGTGGAACGCGCCGGTGAAGAACGTCCTCAGCAGGTGCAGGAAGGTCACGAACACCAACAGGTTGGCGCTCCAGTGGTGCACGTTGCGCACCAGCCCGCCGAACCGGACCTCTCGTCTCAGGGCCTCGATCGAGGCATATGCCCGCTCCGGTGTCGGCTCGTAGACGAACATCAGGAGGACACCGGTCAGGACGAGGAGCAGCACCAGCGTCGCCGCCATCCCACCGAGCCCGAACGTGTGGCGAAACGGAATCGTGCGGACCGGCACCCGAACGGGGCGCATGTGGAGGAGGAGATGGTTGAGGACGACCCTCTTCCTCTCCCGCTCGGTGCGGGGTGTCAGCGGTGTCCGAAAGATGGACCGCCAGACCCGAACCGGGAGCACCGGCCCGCGGTCCGGATGTGCTTCATCGCCCTTCGACGGCCGATGGTCGGAGTCCCGTCCTGTACCCGCCACGCTCGGTCAGACCTCGAATCCCCACCGCAGGATCAACTGCCAGGACCGGTTCTTTAGGTCCAGGTTCTCGATCGCGGCCGACAGGCCGTAGGAGTAGCGGAAGTCGGCCGTGAGCCTGGACCGGGTGAGCTCGTAGGTGAAGCTCGTTCCGAAGGGCACACTCCACTCGGTGGAGGCGAAGTCCCACGTGGGAATGGCCTCCTCGCATGCGCCCGGGGCCTCCTCGTTCAGTCGGACGTCGCACGTGGTCTGGAATCCCACCGCGATTCCACCGTACAGGTTCCAGTGCCAGCGCTCACCGAGCCCGGTCCCGAACTGGGCGGTGAGCGGGATCTCCAGGTAGTCCAGGTCGAAGTCCACGCTCCCCTGCGGCACGACCCCTCGTCCACCCTTCTGGACCCAGTTGGCCTCGAGCTGCAGGGCGAGGTTCGACGGGAAGCCGTACTGACCCCAACCCCCGAGCAGCACGCCCCAGTCGGACTCGGTGGACGTGATCAGTCCCCCGCCCATGCTCGAGTACGTGGGACCGGCGGACACACCCACGGACAGCTGCGCCCGGACCGGAGCCGCGGAGGTCAAAGTCCCCAGGAGCACCGCACATGCCACCACAGACCAGCGTCTCATCCCTTCGTTCCTTTCAGTCGAGCGATCGCTCCGGGTCGGACCTTCGCTTCATCCATTCGAACACGGTACGGCAGGAGCGGCAGTAATACTGACTGACCGAGAGAGCGCTCCCGAAAGCGGAAAACTGCTCCGTATCGGATCTCCGGCAGAACGGGCACTCCACGGAGTCGGGCATGGCCGCACTGTGAAGGATCGAGGCGAGTGAACGACGGGCGGATTCGGACACGGGCTCAGTCCATCAGCATGGCGCGGTTCCGGTCGCCCCGGACGCCGGCCAGCGTCTCGTCGTCGATCCCGCCCCCGGCGGTGCGCCGGCGAGAAGCATCCCAGTCGCTCCAGTCGACGTCCAGGTCGCTCCCCCAGCGGCCGCTCCCGTCCGTCGAGGCCAGGCCCAGCCCGGCACCCTCGATGACCGGGCCCACCCGGGCCAGCCAACGATCTCGCAGCTCATCGGGTCCGGCATCCGACACGCCGCCGTCCCGCAGGCGATCGACCAGGGCATCCGGCCGGCCGAACCATCGCAGACACGAGACCCATGCCGGTGTCAGGGCCGTCTCGAGCGCCCGTCGGCCCGCGTCCGCCTGGGCCATGCGCGCCACCCAGCCCCGACCGTGCTCGAAGTGGAATCGCTCCTCCTCGAGCATCTTCCGCACCTTGTAGTGGAGAGGCTCGAACCGGCTGTCCTTCAGGGATTCGATCTGAACCGAAAGAGCGGCGTCGAGAAGGAAATTCAGCGCCACGAGCCCGACCCACTCGGACGGCGAGCGGTCGAGCAGCTCGCTGTTGCGGTACTCGTCCGCCCCGCGTTGATGCTCGAGATGGTCTGGATCGTGTCCGAAGTCCTTGAGCATCGCGTACAGGATGCGCGAATGCCCCCACTCGTCCTGGGCCATGGCGGAGCAGGCGATTCCCGCCTCGAGGGTGGGCGCCCCGAGAAGCCACTGCGCGTACCGCATCCCGAG
>NZ_JBZQEK010000101.1:0-13493 GCF_058719085.1 Candidatus Benthicola sp. | reverse complement strand
GAGGTGCTTCCGCGGAGCAGCCGGCTCTCGAGGCACTCGATGGCCCGACGGAGAGAGCAGGTGCTGGCCGCTAACGTGGACCAGGTGGCCACCGTGCTCTCCGCCGCGCGCCCGGACCCTGACGTTCGCCTGCTCGACCGCCTGCTGGCGGTGGCCGAGCTGCATGACCTCCCGGCGCTGATCGTGGTGAACAAGATGGACCTGGCCCCCGACGGCCGGCTCCCCGCCGAGGTCGAGGCGTACCGGGAGCTGGGCTACCCGGTGCTGGCCACCTGCGCGAAGAGCGGAGCGGGGCTCGACGAGCTCCGGGAGAGGCTGGCCGGCCGGGTGACGGTGTTCACCGGCCCCTCGGGGGTGGGCAAGACGAGCATCCTGAACACCATACTGCCGGAGCTGGATCTTCGGGTCGGAGCCGTGGGCGAACGATCCGGCCGGGGACGGCACACCACCTCCGCCGGACTTCTCATCCCGCTGCCGGGCGGCGGATACCTGGCGGACACGCCCGGCATCCAGTACTTCGAACCGGCCGGAGCGAACCCCACCGACCTCGCGCACGCCTTTCCGGAGCTGCGACCTCTTCTCGGCGCCTGCCGATTCGCCGACTGCCGCCATCGGGCCGAGCCGGGCTGCGCCGTTCAGGAGGCCGTGGCCGACGGCGCGGTCGCCGAGGGCCGGTACGAGAGCTACCTCGAGCTTCTCGAAGCGGCCGAGGCGGCCCGGGAGCCGGGCACGTGAGCCGACAGTGGACCGCGGCCGTGAGGCGGGCGTTGTCCCGGCGCGAAGCCGGGAGGATCTCCGAGGACGACTGCGGAATGCGGGCGGCCGTGGCGCTCGTCCTCCGCGACGGATCCGACGGACCGGCTGAGCATACCGAGCCGGAGGCCCTGTTCGTTCGCCGGGCTCGCGTGGACGGCGACCCGTGGTCCGGTCACGTGGCCCTTCCCGGCGGACGCGCCGAGCCGGCGGACGCGGACCTGTACGACACGGCGCGCCGAGAGACCCGGGAAGAGACCGGCCTGGTCCTCGAGAGGAGAGACTGCCTCGGACGGCTGGCCGAGATCCACCCGCGCAGCCCGCACCTGCCGCCTATCTGCGTCACCCCGTTCGTGGCGTGGCTCCCGGAGCCGCAGGAGGTCCGCGTCAATCACGAGCTCACGGATCACGTGTGGATTCCCCTCGCCGCGCTGTCGGATCCGCGGCACCGCGCGACGCTGGTGCGCGAGGTTCCCTCGGTGAGGGAATTCCCTGCGATCGACTACGAGGGGCACGTCATCTGGGGTCTCACCTTCGCGATTCTCGAGGACTTCCTCGAGGCCGTGAACGCCGGGACTTCGGAGCACGCCCGGTGACGCCGGCCCGGGTCTTTCCGCCCGCGACCTTCCGGGCCACCTTGGCCCCATGAATCGAGAACCCGAGCGCGAGCCGGCGTCCGACCCGGCGGAGGCGAGCCGATTCCGGCCCTTCGCGCTGGGAATCGCGGCCGTCATCGCCGCGGTGGTCCTCCTCGTCACGATCCGCTCGCAGGAGCCCGTGGGCGCGGGTGTCTACTACGACGACGGGGCCTACCTCGCGCTCGGCCGGTCGCTGGCGGAAGGAAACGGCTACGCGTACTCGAACCTGCCGGGCCACGTGCCCGGGGTGAAGTACCCTCCGGCGTATCCGGTCGTCCTGGGTCTCACCTGGAAGGCGTTCGGGCTGTACCCCGAGAACCTCACGGCCCTCAAGGCGCTCAACGCGCTGTTCTGGGGCCTCGCGGCAGGCGGCGGCTTCCTGCTGTTCGCGCGCGGAGGTCGCGTGCGGCAGAGTGCGATCGGACTGGTGACGCTCTACGCGTTCCTCACCGTGCCCTCGATGTCGGTGGCCACGGTGCTGCTCTCGGAGCCCCTGTTCCTGCTGGCCTGCGTCGGGGCGCTCCTGCTGGCCGGGGCCGGCGGCGGCTCTTCGGGGTGGGCCGTGGCCGTAGGCCTCGTAGGCGCGGCCGCCTTCCTGACGCGGTCGATCGGGGTCACCCTGGTCGCGGCACTGTTCGTCCCGCTGCTCGTCGGTGGACGGTGGCGACCTCTCGTGGTCACGGCGGTGGCGGCGGGGCTGCCCGCCCTTGCCTGGCTCGGCTGGGCCCGGGCTCACGCCGGGGGCGTCCCGGATCCGATCGCCGGCCAGTACGGCTCCTATGGAAGCTGGCTCGGCCAGGGGCTCGAGGGAGGCGCCGTTGGACGAATCAGCGAAGTCATGGCGGCCAACTGGGGCCCGTTCGTGGAGACGCTCCAGTTCGTCTGGGTCCCGCGGGCCGCAGGCCTCGCGCTGGCCACCGTGCTGCTCGTCCTCGGAGCCGCGGTCGCATATGGGGCCAGAGTGGCCTGGAAGCGGAATCCGGCGCTGGTCGCGTTCCCGATCGCCTACCTCGCAGTGGTATTCGTGTGGCCGTACGAGCCCTACCGCTTCTACTACACGATCGTGCCGCTCCTCACCCTGCTGGCGTTCGAGGGCCTGTGGGAGGCGGTGCCGAAGGTGCGAGGCGACCTGCCACGCTGGGGGCTTCCGGTGGCCGCACTCGTCGCCGCCGTATTCGCGTTGAACGCGATCGTGTATCACGTCCGCGGCCACGCGCTCCGCGCCTGGGCCACGCCCCAGACGGTTCCAGCGCGCGCGTACGCCCCGCTCAACGAGTGGATTCGCGCGAACACGGCCGAAGGCGAGGTGATCGCCTCCGCGCTCGATCCGTACGTGCACTGGGAAACCGGCCGTCTTGCGGTGCCCTCGTGGCGGTTCCTGGCGGACGATTACGGCCGGTACGACCGAACGCCGGAGGTGCTGGCGGCCGGGCTCGATTCCGTGATCGTGCGGTACGGTACCCGGTACGTGGCGCTCATCCTCGGAGAGAACAAGGCGGCCCGCACGCTGGAGGCGTTCGTCGGGCTCCACCCGGAGAGGGCCCTGAAGGTCGTAGAGACCGAGGGCCCCGCCGTCGGCGTGATCTACGCCCTCGCGCCTCCGGGCGAAGCGCTGTGGGATCCGGAGGCGGAAGCGGGGGCGCGCGAAGAGGAGGCCCAGCAGGACTGAGAGACACGGTCAGCCGCTTGCGACCAGCTCTCCAAGCTTCGCCCGGGCCTCCTGCGCCGGGATGTAGTCCGCGTCCGCGTCCTTCCAGATGGAGAGAGCCAGTTCCAGCTGCTCGATCGCTTCGGACAGCCGGCCCATCTCCTCATACACTCGTGCGAGTTCCACGCGAGCCTTGGCCTGCGCCGGCACGACCCGTAGTCCATCGAGGATCGTAGCCTCCGCGGAATCCAATTCGCCGAGCTCGCGCTGACAGCGGCCGAGATCCGCCGGGATTACGGAATCGGCCGGCCTGAGGACGAGCACCCGTCGGTACGATTCGAGGGCGGTACGGCAGTCTCCCTCGTTCTCGTGGATCAATCCTTCGACCCGGGCGACTTCGGAGTCCAGCAGCTGAAGGCCGCTGGATTCGATGCCCTGTACCGCACGCTCGAGCTCGGACCGAGCCCGCGTCAAGTCGCCGGCGGCGGCAAGCGCTCGGGCATAGGACATGGTGGGGAGGGCGTCGAGCTGCGGCGGAGTGCTGGCTCGCAGACTGTCCAGCTGGCGGTACGCCCACTCCTCACGGCCGACCTCGTGCACCTCCCAAAGGACAAACTCGTAGGAAGCGGCTTCCAGGCTGACCACGACCGAGCCGGTCTCTCCGAGCGCGGCGACCAGCTGACGGTAGTTGTCGATGGCCGTGCGGATTCGACCCTGTCTGAAGTACAGGTCGTCCGCCGCCGTATACGCATCGACCCGGTCTTCCGGCCCACGGCTCGCTGCCAGCGCTTCTTCCATCCGCCTCTGGGCGGCTTCGAAGTCGCCCACGTCTGTTTCGAGTCTCACCAGCCTGGTCAGCACCGCTACCTCGTCGGGTTCGATGAGGAGTGCGCGCTCGTAGGCGCCTCGCGCCTGATCGTGCGCACCCATTCGAGCCTGGAGGTCTCCCAGGTCGAGCGAGGACTGGTAGTCGTTGGGAAACAGCTCCGCGTACCGGCCATACCACTCCAGCGCCTCTTCGTAGCGCGCCTGGCGCTCGTACGCGTCGCCGATCTGCCTCATGACCTCGTACCGATTCGGCTCGATCGCGAGCATCGCCTCGAGCTCGGTGACCTTCGCGTCCCACTCACCGCGGTTGTGGTACAGTACGGTCAGCATCTCGCGGCCCTGCATGTCCTGCGGGTACAGCTCCGTCCAGTACCGGGCCGTCTTGAGCGCCTGATCGGGGTCCTGCTTCAGCCACTGATAGTCCGCAGCCCGAAACTGAAGCTGGAGCCGCTCCGGAAGCCTGTAGAGATGCTGCAGTGCGGCCTGCATGGCGGCCGCCGCCTGCTCCGCCTGGTTCGAATTGAGATAGACGCCGGCGAGGGTCCCGTGCGCGAGCGCGAAGGACGGATCTTCTCGGACGGCCGCCGCGAGCCGCTCGGCAGCCCCGGCGTAGTCGCCGCCGACACTGCGCCTCGCCCCGACGACGTACTGTTTGAAGGCGCTCTCCGATGCAGTGGCAATCTCCGATACCGGGAGGTCCTCTCCTTGTTCGATCTGGATAACAGGGATCCCCAGGTCCCGCTTCAACTGCACCGAGAGCAAGTCGGCCACCTCGAAAACGTCCGCGCCGCTCACCATGTGCCGTTCGATCAGCCGCCCGCGCGTGGCGTCGTACAGCTCGGTTTCGACCACGAGGCCCGAATCGGTCCGAACGATCGAGCCGGTGAGGAGCGCATCGAGATGCCGGTCCCGGGCCAGCGTACGCTTGAGCGGAAGCGGGGCGCCGGCGCCGTCCTCGTATCCCGCCTCGCGCAGGTCCCGGTTCATGGAACGGTCGTCCACCGACACGAACCGGGTGAACATGTCCTGGTACAGGTCGACCTCGATCGCCTCGGGCAGTCCGAAGCGCAGCCAGTCGGCGGCCGTGTCCCCCGTCGGGTTCTCGAAGGCGAACAGCGCCACGCTGCGCCGGAACTCATCGCGCGGAATCTCGCGCTCGATCACGTTCCCCGCGGTGTCTTCGACCGTGACCGTCGTCGTGGCAGCCAGGAGCCCTTCCTGGTTCAGGGGATCGAAGCTTCGCCCGCGGTCCTGGATCACCACGTACAGGCCGGCGAAGCCGAAGAGCACCAGAAAGGCGCCGATCCCACCAACGACTGCGTTCCGCCAGGTGAAGAGCCGGCCCGGCATCGACAGGCGAGTGCTCGGAGAAGAAGCGTCATCGGGTGCGGCCGCACCCGCAGCATCCTTCTGATCCGGCTGAGGATTCGATCCGACACCCACCTGAACGAACGCCGTGGCGAGCACGATCGGCAAACCGACGATGAGGAGAACGAGCGCCATCGGCGATGCCCAGTCGGGAAGCCGCAGGGCGCCGGAAAGGGTGTCGACCACCTGAAGAACCAGCCAGCTGCCGACCAGGTAGATGCCGAGCACCTGCCACAGGGAGCGGCGGTGGATCTCATGGATCAGCTTCTTCATCCGATCGCCGGGCTCAAGGAATCACGAGGGGGCTGTTCCAAGATAGGCGACGCATGGTGTCGCGGTACCCCGGACGTTCCGCCATCGCGGGTGTGGGTCTACCGGTCCCGGAACTCTTCCGCAGCGTGGTTCACGTCTCGCGCGCGCCGGGTTCCGACCGGCCGGGGGCTAACCGGCCGGCGGCGTCACCCGCAGCATCGCCACCCCGTGCGACGGGACGGGCACGCGGAAGCGTGAGCCCCAGCTCCCATCGTCGGTGTGGGCCCACTCCTCGCCCGTCCACAGGTCGCGCACCGTCGCCGGTCCCGGCTCGAGCCCGAGGAGATCCCACGTGACGTACCCCTCGATCTCCGAGTCGCGCAGGTTGAACAGCGCCGCCGCCACCGATCCATCGGCCAGCGGTTTCGCCCACACCTGGTATCCGTACCCACGGTCCAGCACCACCCGGCCCTGGACCCCGAGCGGGTCCTGGTCCACCGCGATCACTTCGGCGTTCGTCAGGATGTCGCGGATCTCCGGCGACATCTCGCGCAGGTCGTTTCCGGCCATCAGCGGCGCCGCCATGATCGCCCACAGCGAGAAGTGCGATCGGTATTCCTCGAGCGTCATGCCGCCGTTCCCCACTTCCAGCATGTCGGGGTCGTTCCACTGGCCGGGTCCGGCCACGTCGTAGTGGCGGTTGTTCGCTTCCAGGATCCACAGGACGCTCTGCCACCCGTCCCAGATGTCGCCCGTGGTGCGCCACAGCTGGCCGACGCCGGGGGCCCACTCCCAGGGCAGGTTGCGGCCCCACTCGCAGATGCTGAGCACGATGTCGCGGCCCGAGTCGTCGAGGGCTTCCCGGAACTTCCGGTACTGCACCGGCGCGCTGAGCGAGTCGGCATGGCACCAGTCCAGCTTCACGTAGTCCACGCCCCAGCCGGCATACGTCTCGGCGTCAATCTCTTCGTACCCGAGAGAGCCCGGGCGACCCTGGCACGTCTTCGGTCCGGCGTCCGAGTAGAGGCCGAACTTGAGACCGCGCTCGTGCACGTAGTCGGCCAGCGCCTTCATGCCGGAGGGGAAGCGCTCCGGGTCCTCGATGATCACGCCATCCGGGCCCCGATCGACCTGCCAGCAGTCGTCGATCACCACGTACTCGTAGCCGGCATCCCGCATCCCGCTCTCCACCATCGCGTCCGTGATCCCGCGCACCAGTTCCTCGCTCACGTCGCAGGCGAACTTATTCCAGGTGTTGAACCCCATCGGAGGGGTCGCGGCCAGGACGACCGCTTCCCCGTTCGTCTCGACCCTCTCGGGACTTTCATCCTGCGCCGAGCTTCCCCCGGAACAGGCCCAGAGGACGGGAACCGCGAGCAGGCACCAGCGGTGGATTCTCATTTGTGCACTCCTCCCGGAGCCGTGAACAGGGTGACCCGGGTCTCACCCGGGAAGTCGTACCGCTTCGCCTTTCCCTCGAGCCGGTGGTCGCGCCGGTGCTCCACTCCGAGGATCCTCGCGAAGTGAACGGCGTGCCATCTCGCCACCACGCGATCCAGCTTCGCCGATCCGTAGGGGGGGTCGGCAAAGGCGATGTCGTAGCTTCCAGCAGCGAGCGCCTCGACGAACGGGATGGCGTCCCGCTTGAAGATGCGGGACCGCCGGCGGGCGCCGAGCGCCGCCACGTTTGCCTTCAGGGAGTGCAGACTGGCGCTCCCGTTCTCCACGAAGTCGACCGTAGCGGCCCCACGCGACAATGCCTCGAGACCGAGCGCCCCGGATCCGGCGAACAGGTCCAGCACGCGGGCGCCCGGAATCGACTCCTCGACAAGCCCGAGCCAACGGTCCCTCACGTCCTCCGTCGTCGGACGGATCCGCTGGCCGGGAGACACCAGGTCACGTCCGGCCCAGGCACCGCCGACGATGCGCACGGTTCACTCCCGCCCTTCGTCCGAGCGACCGAGGACGTAGATCACCCAGGGAGAGACGTCCGTCTCGCTCACCCAGTCGAAGGGTTCGCCCGAATGGCCGAGCGGCTGGTGGATCTGGAGGACGGCCAACCCCGCCTCGCGATACGCCCGTTCGTATGCCTCTCCGCTGCACAGCACGTCTTCCACCGGCCGTCGATCGTCCACGTCGAGCATCACGATTCGCACCGTGTCGCCGTCCCTCGCCGAGCGGTTTTCGGGAAAGTCCCGGGTCGAAAAGGACGTCCACTCGCGGAGGTAGATCTCCGGCGACGAGACCAGGTTCACGAACCGCCCGCGGGGCGCGAGGCACGCCCGGATCGTCCGCAACAGATCGATCCTGTGGTCCAGGTCGGGAATGTTGTCGAAGGTGAACGCCGCGAACACGAGGTCGAATTCGCCGGGCTCCAACCCCGGGAGCTCCCCGTCGGGCACGAGACGGTAGTCGCCTTCCGGGTCGATCTCCCGGGCACGATCCAGCATCCGGGGGGCGATGTCCACGCCGATCGCGTCGAATCCGAGCCGGCGAAGAAACCGGGTCGAGCGGCCGGTCCCGCACCCGAAATCCAGCGCCCGGTACCCGCGCACGTGATCGTCCAGGAGTCCGGGGATGTCCCGGAAGGCCAGCCAGTAGCTGCCGGGAAACTCGAGCCCGGCGTAGGCATCGGCCCTGGCGTCGTCGTCGTATACGTTGCGGAAGGAGCCGCTCACGGGCCGTCACCTCCTGAGCGCCGACGGGTAGAGGCGGAAGCCGATGGCATGAAACAGCGGCCCTCGCCTCGGACAATGTAACGGGTTTCTCGGGGAGCCGCGTCGGGCGCAGAAGATGTGACTTAGCCGGCGATCGACCACCGCTCGCGGGTCTCTCGACTCACGTCGGTGGGCCGGCCCGTTTCCCGGTCCATGGGGCACCACACGGTGCGGATTCGTGCCAGCAGGCGTTCGTCCCGCACCCGTCGCACCTCGGTATGGCGGTCGAAGCGTCGATCCTCCGCGGCGCCGACCCACGTGCGGGCCAGAATCTCATCCGACGGCAAGGCGGGCCGCAGGTAGTCGATCTCGTGTCGCGTCACCACCCAGAACAGGCTCCCCTGCTCCTCGGGCGTAGCCCGGGCCATCCAGTGTTCCACCGCGATGTCCTGGACCCATTTCAGGTACACGACGTTGTTGACGTGACCCAGCTCGTCGATGTCGTCGGGTTCGATCCGAATTCGAAGCTCGAAGGCGTCCGGCATTCCGCGTCCCTCGTCGTGGCTCGGGATCCAGGGTTGCCCGATTGGTTATACATGGTCGATGAGGGCCAGCGCAGCCCACACTGCTAACGTGAGGAACGGGGAGCCACCGTGTCCATACGACCCGTAAAGAGAATCGCCGAGTCGCAGCCCGTGATCGAGGGTGCCGGAGTGCACCTCCGCCGTGCCTTCGGTTTCGGTGCTACCGAGGAATTCGACCCGTTCCTCTTGCTCGACGACTTCCGGAACGAGAATCCGTCCGCCTACGAGGCAGGCTTTCCCTGGCATCCGCACCGCGGCATCGAGACCATCACCTACGTCCTCGCGGGGACGGTGGATCACGGCGACAGTCTCGGAAACTCGGGACGACTCGGCTCGGGAGACGTGCAGTGGATGACGGCCGGCCGGGGCATCCTGCACCAGGAAATGCCGAAGGGCGACCCGAAAGGAAGGATGCACGGGTTCCAGCTGTGGGCGAATCTTCCGTCCGATCAGAAGATGACGGCCCCGCGCTACCAGGACATCACATCGGCGGACATCCCGGAGGTGACCGAGGACGACGGCACACGCGTGCGGGTGATTTGCGGCGACTTCTGGGGCGTCACCGGACCGGTCGACGGGATCGCGGCCGACCCGCGCTACCTCGACGTGTGGGTCCCACCCGGTGCCCGCCGCACGCTCCAGGTGGAAACCGACCGGCACGGGTTCGCCTACGTCTTCGAGGGCTCCGGGACTTTTCGGGACGCGTCGGACCCCCGTCTGGTGCGGGACGAAGACGGGAACGTGGTCACCCGCTCCCTGGACGAGGCCGGGAACCGTTCGCTGGTCCTCTTCGACCGCGGAGACGAGGTGACGGTGCAGGCCGGCGAGGAAGGGATTCGTTTCCTTCTGGTGTCGGGAAAGCCGATCGAGGAGCCGGTGGCATGGGCCGGCCCGATCGTCATGAACACGCAGGACGAGCTCCGGCAGGCCTACACGGAGCTGCGACAGGGCACTTTCATCCAGCCGTGAGCCATCGAGGTCGCGGGGCTCAGTCCAAGTCGAGCACCAGGTGGCGCTCGGAGACGGCGCGCCCCCCGGCTTCCAGCGACCGCGGCTCCACGCCCCACTCCCGGAAGCCGGCGGTCTCGTAGAGGCGCCGGGCCTCCGGGGCCGCATCGGTGACCGAGAGGTGGACCTGGCTCACGCCTGGCCACTCCCGTGCCCGGCCCACGGCCGCATCGAGCAGCGCCCGCCCGAGCCCGCGGCCGCGGGCGGTGGGGCTCACGTACATCCCCCAGATGATCGCCCGATGCCGCTGTTTCCGCTTCGCATAGCGGCCGACGCCCGCGATGCCGACGAGCCGATCGCCCTCGAACACCCCGAGGACCGCGGCTTCGTCCGAGTCGGCGATCGTCGCACGCATGAAGTCTTCGGACAGCCCGCGATCGTCCTCGGGGGATGCGGCGAACGCGAGCGGCGCCGCTTCGAGCGCTTCCCGCCTCAGGGAGACGAAAGCCGGCACGTCCTCCGGCTTGAGCGCCCGGATGGTGATGGCTTGCCCGTTCACGACGACGGATCCACGGCCGGGAGGATGAAACGGCGGAGGATATCTTCGGGCTCCCGCGTGAGGCCGTTCCGGTAGTTTCCGGAAGTGATCACCACGACCATGTCGAGACCCGGGATCACGAAAATGTACTGGCCACCGTTGCCGCGGGCCTCCAGGGTCGCGATCACCCTACCACCCGCCTCGTAGGAGTGATGCCACCACAGGTACCCGTACCGGTGTCCGTTCCGGTCCAGCGGCCGCAGCCTCCCGTAGTCCCCCCACGACTCTTCGATCCACTCCGGGTCGAGCACTCCGGCACCTCGCCACGTGCCGCCGTTCAGGTACATCTGGCCGTACTTGAGCATGTCGCGCGGGCGCATCCACATTCCGCCGCCCATGTACGGAATGCCCGTCGGATCGAGGAACAGGCTGTACGACTCGATTCCCAGCGGTTCGAACAGCGTCCGGTGCGCAAACCACTCGACCGGCTCCTCGACCGCGTTGGCGAGAATCCCACCCAGGATCATGGGATTCGCCCCACCGTACAGCGGCTGAGTGCCGGGGTCCTCCAGCAGCGGCGCATCGAGGGCCAGCTTGATCCAGTCGGGGCGATCGGTCTGCGACTGATACCGCCCCTCGGCCGCCATGGACCGGAAGTCGGAGTCGTTCGCGTCGAGGCCGGAGCTCATGGTCAGGAGGTCGCGGACCGTGATGTCGGCCTTCCGGGGATCCCAGTGATCGAAGCTGCGGTAGTTCGGGAAGTACGGCAGCGCGCGGTCCTCCGAGCCTCCGATCCGTCCCTCCTGCACCGCGAGGCCGATCAGCGTCGATGCGATCGTCTTGGAAGCCGAACGCATGTCGTGCAGGGTCTCGCGGTCGAAGCCGTAGAAGTACTCCTCCACCACGAGCCGGCCGTGGCGGGCCACCAGAACCGAGTGCGTCCACGCGAGCTCCCCGCCCTGCACCGCCGTCACCAAATCGGCGATCGGCTCCGCGTCGATCCCCACCTCCGCCGGAGCCGCGGTCTCCCACCCATCGGCCAGCCGCTCCGGGGCCTGCCCGGCGTGCGCCGGCGCGGTACCGTCTCGCGCGGGGCGCTCGGGCTCGTCCGGGGAATCCGGAACGGATCCCTCATCCATTCGGACGAAGGTCAGGGGGAAGCGGCTGGTGGCGGTCGTGACCTCGAACGTCAGGTCGCCGTCGGCGCCGAGCTGGCCCTCGAGCCAAAGACCGAGGTTCTTCTCCCCGAGCTCCACGCGACCGTCGGGACAGTCGAGCCCGTAGCCCCACAGGCCGGTCAGTCGCTGGTCCCGGAAGAAGAAGTAGCCGCCCAGCCCGCCCTCGCCGTCGTCTCCGATGTAGAGATCGAGCCGCGCGGTTGAATCGGGCGCTCCGGGCGGAGTCCAGCTTCCCGCCCAGCGCCGCGCGCCACTGCCTGGCGCGGCCGGCAGAACCAAATGGGTGACGTGGGACCCGTACTTGACGAAGCCCGCGAGGCGGGATCCGCCTTCCACCAGCTCGCCCGCCAGAGCGATGGGGCTCACCGTGGCCTGGAAGCGCAGCCGTCCGGCGTCGACCCACACGGGAACGGTCTCCGCACTCCCGCCGGCACGGATCGTCGCGGCGTAGTCACCCGCCGACGTCTCGGTGATCTCGAGCTCGAAGCGGAAGCCCTCGTCCGCCGGAAGCACGGCCGTCCAGGCCCCCACGAGCTCTTCGGAGCAGGTCTGTGCGACTCCCCGGGAGGTACCCCCCACCGCCAGCCCCAACATCATACACGCGATCGCCAGCTGCCCGCCGGCCCGGCGCGCCCACCTCCGATGCCTCACAGCCACCTCCCTCGCTTCGCTCGAACCCGCTCCGGTGATATGTACGCCGGGCTGAACGGTCCGGTGTCATTCCGGCGACCCGGTAGCCCGGGAGTCAGGCCCGGAGGATGTCGCGAATGATCCGCAGGTGATGCCGGTTGTGCACCTCGAGGAACTGGAGGGTCCGGTCGCGGTCCAGGACGCCGAAGGCAAAATGACGAAACCACTGATCCGGTGCGGCTCGCTCGGCTTTCTCCAGCCAGGTCTCGCAGTCGTCCAGCAGACCGCTCAGCTCCTCCGGTCCGACTCCCTCGTCCGGAAGGGCCGGCTCCGGAGATTGTGCGCGGCCTCGCGGGATTCGGCCGAGCGTGAGCACGGCCCACGCCAGGATGCTGAATCGGGACCGTGGCGCCGGAGGCTCGGATGCCACCATCGAACGGCAGACCTCGATCATGGCCAGACCTACGTGATGCACGTGCATTCCCACGGACCACTGCGATACGGCGGGCACGAGCATGGCGTGCTCGGGCACGACCTGTCGCAGCTCCGGCAGGCCCCGGCTCATGGCGTGGCCCCGGCGGCCCGGGTCACCGAAGCTCCGTCGCCGGCTGGCGGAAGCGCGGCGCGCCACCCGGCCTCCTCCACCTCCTGCAGGCGGTCGAGGATCTCGGCGTATCCGGGCTGACCGGCCACGTTCCTGTTCTCTCCCGGATCTTCGAGACGATCGTACAGCTCGTAGGCCACGGTCTCACCCGTTTCCCAATTCACCCACCGCACGTACCGATGGCGCTCGGTGCGAACGGCGTAGCCCATGTATTCGACGCCATCGGGCGCGACCCAGATGCCCTCGCGGAGGAACTGGCTGAACACGGCCGGCTTCCAGGGCCGTTCCGGATCGGCCAACAACGGGACGAGGCTCGTTCCCTGAAGCGACTCCGGGACCGGGAGGCCCGACAGCTCGGCGAGGGTCGGGTACAGGTCGACCAGCTCCACGAGAGCCGGCACCCGGATCCCGGCACCGGGCCCTTCCGGCGCACGGACGATCAGGGGCGCCCGCGTGTCCGTCTCGTAGTTGGTCATCTTCGCCCAGCTTCCGTGCTCGCCCAGCTTCCAGCCGTGATCCCCCCACAGCACGACGATCGTGCGATCGGAGAGTCCGAGCTCCTCCAGAGCGTCGAGCAGTCGGCCGACCTGTGCGTCCACGTAGCTCACCGAGGCGTAGTAGCCGTGCTTCAGGCGGCGGGCATCTTCCGGGGACACCCCTCCGGCCATCGGATGCGGAACGTCCTGGAAATCCTGGTATCCGCGCAGCTCCCGCATGTTGTTGATGGCCATCGGTGGGGCCCCCTGCGGCACACGCGAAACCTCCGCCGGCGGAATCGAGTCGGGATCGTAGAGGTCCCAGTACCGCTGCGGAGCGTTGAACGGCAGGTGCGGCCGATAGAATCCGATGGCGAAGAAGAACGGCTTC
>NZ_JBZQEK010000100.1:0-10036 GCF_058719085.1 Candidatus Benthicola sp. | reverse complement strand
GGCGACACCCGGCCGTACCAGTACTCCACGATCCGGTCCCTTCTGTACATCAGCATCTTCGCCAGCGTGTCGGCCGCAAAGTCGGTCGGAAGATCACCCGCCGCCACCGCCGCCCGCACCTGGTCGTCGGAGAAGGAGCCCACCAGCTTGGCGCCCCAGTAGCCGTCCCGGGTCGTCCGATTCACGAACGCCGAGTTCGGCCAGTTGGCCTTCCAGCTCGCCGGGTCGAAGGTCTCCACCTGCATCCACCCGATGGACGGATCGATGGAGCGGTACGGCTGGTTCTCCCACCCCTGCCGGTAGAACCCGAGGGTGAACAGGCGGGCCATGGTGGGCCAGAAGTCGAAGTTGTACTCCTCCCCCTCGCGCGGGAAATGCGGTCGGATCGTCCCGCTCCCGAGGCTGGCCGCGAAGTCGATCAGGTAGTGCCGGACGTACCCCGGCTCCACGTAGGCATCCATGGTGTTGGCAAATCGCATGTCGACGTGGTTCACCCACGACGACACGACGTAGAGTCCGCGCAGATCGCGTCGGTGCTCGTGCACGTACCAGTCGTTCGGATCGTCCTTGCGGGTGCCGGAAAACCGGAACGGGCCGAGGGGCGGACCGGGAACGTACTGGCTCGCCACGGCGAGGAAGCGGCCATCCGGGAGCGTGTCCACGCGCGACAGGATCTCGTCCACCAGCCCGATGTCGAGCGGGTGCTCGACGAAATCCTCGTCCTCGTACGTCGCCCCTTCCATCACGCCGGTGATCTGCGCGCGGCGGAAACGGAAGATGTAGTCTTCCGGAACGTGGTACCCGGCGGCGTACAGCAGGCGGTTGGCGATCACTCCGGCCGAGCTGCTGAGGTACTGGAACCCCTTCGGGTCGAACTTCACCACGTAGCGCACGCCCCGCGAGTCCTCGATGTGGAATCCGGGAGAGATCCCCTGCAGCTTCGCCTGGGTGAGAAGGATCGGCCCGGTGGTGTCGGGACCCGTGCCACGCGTCGGGCCGCGTCGGACCTCCTGCGGGGTCATCCGGCCCCGTCCGTTCCGATGCTCGAACCACGCGGAGCTCACCACGTCGTCGAATCTCGTCACGTTGAGCGCCTCGTGGCTCTCGTTCACGAGCCGGCGCACGCTGATCCCCTTCGCCACCTGGCCGCTGACCGCGTCCCGGATCAGCGGTCCCGTCTCTCCGGGCTCCCGATACGCCGGCTCCTCGATCGGAAGCGTGTCGGCGTACGCGATCGGCTGGGGCCGCAGCGGTACCGGCGCGGGGTGGCCGCACGCACTGCCGATCAGCGCCACGCCCAGAATGGCGGAGACGGTGAGCCGAGGCCGCGCCATCAGAAGGGCCATGATCCCCGGATCCCCGCCGTCATGCCCTCGCCGCCGAACCCGAGATAGCCGAGGCCGACCAGGGCGGTGGGGCGAGAGAGGCGCAGTCCGATTCCGTAGGAAGGGTGCCAGTCTCCACCCTCGATTCGCCCCACCCTCTCCGCCACGGCTCCGTAGTGAAAGAACAGGAAGGTCTCGGCGCGCATGCGCCCCTGGAGCTCCCGCCACACCTCGAAGCGGTACTCGGACATGAAGGCGAGCATGTCCTCGTCCACGAACCTGCGGGATGGATACCCCAGGGCGCTGCGGCTGCCGCCGAGGCCGGAGAGGTGATAGAACGGGACCCCTTCGCCGCCGTCGTCCCGCGAGATGTCGGAGATCACGCGCACGGCTACGAGCTGCTGGCGATTGATCGGTACGTAGGTCTGAATGAAACCCGTGATGAGACGGAAATCGGAATCGGTGTCGCCGAGGCCGTGGAAGGTGCGGGCCACCAGACCCATCGTCGCCCCGTGCTGCTGAAACTCGCGCCACCGTGTCAGGTCGAGCGTCGCGTTCAGCTCGGTCCTGATGTAGTCCGTCCGCTCGGTCGCCCCGTACAGCGTATCGGTCTCGAACGCTCCGAAGATCGAGTTCGAGCTCCCGACCGGATCCCCCACCTCGTTGTGCTCCCACCCGACGCCGACCGCCACCATGAGCGCGGGCGCGAGCCGGTATCCGGTGCGGGCCGTGACGTCCCACCAGTTCCTCCGGTAGAACGCCCGGTCGTCGGCCTCGGTATCCGACCCCACGCCGTAGAAGGGCGTCTGGGCGTCGCTCTGCCACTTCGCCTCCGACGCCAGCCAGGTGCGATTCCCGGACAGCAGGATGCCGCTCCGATAGCGCTGGGAAAGGCGCCGCGACACCGCCGCGTGAGCGTAGAAGGGCCGGAACCGGTTCAACTGAAGCTCGAAGGCGGCGGCGCTCCTCGGCCCGATCGTGGTGCGAATCGTCGGTTTGAGCCCCCACTCCGAGACATCCCGGTACGCGCGGGTGAGCGCGCTCGGCGGGCGCGGTGCGGTGATCACGCCGGCGAGGAACGCGGGTCCGCGGACGAGCAGGTAGTCCAGAGGCCAACCGATGAGCTTGAGCGGAAACTCGACCACGTCGACCCAATCGGCGCCGTAGTCGGCCGGCGGACGCAGCTGGTTCAGCGAGTCGCGGATTGCGTCGGCCCGGGCCGGCGTGACCGGCCCCGCAGAATCGGAAGCGGCAGGCGGGGTCTCCTGGGCCGGAAGAGTCGAAGGCGGCCCCGCGACCAGCAGACCAACGGCCACACCCGCCGCCGCGGTCCGAATCGGGCCGCGTGTCGTCGCACGGCGAGCGGCCCGTGTCATTCGGCGCAGCGTTCGGGGAGCCCCTGCGCCGTGCCGGCGTAGGGGCGAACGATGAACTCGTCCACCACCCCACCGCTCCGGTCGATCGCCCGGCCCCGGATCGCTTCCTCGTCGATCGTGAGCTCGACGTACTCGTACACCCGGGCCGCGGCGGCGAGGAGGATGGTGTTCCGAATGTCCCGGGCGTACCGTGATCCGCCGCCTCCCCCGGACAGCACGTTCACGGGTCCGCAGCCGCTCGCCACGCGCCGGCCATCCCGGATCGGGTGCTCGCGCTCGTAGTGGTGGTCGTGTCCCGCGAGGATGAGATCGGCTCCGTACGCCTCCACGATCGGGAGCATCTGCTTGCGCAGATCGCGGTCGAGCGCATGGCCGCTGATCCCGGTCGCATGGCTGTACAGCGGATAGTGCTGGAACACCACGATCCAGTCGACCGTCGGGTCGGAGGAGGCGTCCCTCAGCGTCTCCCGCAGCCATTCGAGCTGCCGACCCCTCCCCTCTCGTAGCCCCTCCACGTCTTCCGTCCGGCTCGACGTGTCCACGGAGACGAACAGCGTCCGCCCCCATCGGAACGAGTAGTAGCGGACGCCCGGGAACGGCTCCGGCCACAGGAAGGCTCCGTCGTAGGAGCGGCCACCGTCGGCCCGGACGTCGTGATTCCCCACCGAGGGATAGAAGGGCGTCTCGGCCAAAAGCTCCGCGTACACCCGGAAGTGACGCTCCGTAAACTCGCGCTCCGACCCGTCGTCGTAGGCGATGTCGCCCACGTGCACGGCGAGGTCCCATTCCTCGCCGGCCATCCGGCGAGCGAGGACGATCTGCTCCGGTCCACCCCACCCCGAGTCGCCGAACTGGAGGACCCGGACCTCCGCCGGTTCACCGGGAAGCGGCGCGGTGCCGAAGGCGAACGGTCCCGCGTGTGTGCCTCCGGCCGACACCCGATACTCGACGACGCTGGCCGCGGGGAGGCCGGCGATGTCGATCCGGCGGCTACCGTGTCGGTGCTCCAGGACTCTCGACGGGATCCACTCGGCCGCCGGACCGGGCACCCGGTACCAGGCGCTGTCGACCGACCCGGAAGCGCTCATCCAGAGCACGGAGGCGCTCTCGTGGGTCACGTTCTGTACGTACGGCAACCGAACGAACGGCGGCGGCGCCGTCGGGATGCCGACCGGATCGACGGGTCTGGGGTAGCAGGCCGCGAAGGACAGAAGCGCGATCGCTGAAACGGGCGGCAGCCAACGCGCCCGGCGCGCCCGACGGGCCGGTGTCACCCGGTCACTGCCGGCTTGGCGGAGAAGACCCGTGGCAGGGCCGCGATCCATGCCAGATCGGCGCGCCCGAGGGCCGATTCGCCCTTCGAGGCCGGCCTGGTTCCTGCACAACGATCGCCGAACGCGATAGTATACGAATGCGTCGGAGCGGCCGTCGCCCGGGGGGCGACGTCGAGGTCCGGCTTCCTTACACGAGAACGAGATCTCCGATCATGCACGATCAGAAGAATACAGCTTCCTTTTCCCTGTTCCAAGCGGAATCCGAGGACCTTCCGGCCGGCATGGAGGAGGTCCACATCACCTGGGATGAAGACGAGGACCACCCGGACGAGCACGAGGAGCACGTCGAAGAGCGGATCCGGCTTCCGGTGCTTCCGCTCCGGGGCACCGTGGTGTTTCCCTCCGTGGCGGCGCCGATCGCGGCCGGGCGCGAAAAGACCCTGGCCGCCATCGAACACGCTCTGCAGGGTTCCAAGCGGTTGATCGCCGTCTCTCAGATCGATGCCGAGGTGGAGGAGCCCGCACCGGACAGCCTGTACCGCATCGGCACCATCTGCCGCATCGCCCAGATGCAGCGGGTGCCGGGCGGCATCCAGCTGGTGGTGCAGGGCACCGGACGCGGCGCCGTGCTCGAGTTCACGGAACGGGGCGAGTTTCTCGAAGCGGTCGTCCGACGGATGCAGGACATGGCTCCGCTGGACGACGAGGACTCGGCCTACGCGGCGCTCTACAAGGAGGTCCGGGAGCGGGCCGCGCAGCTCAGCCGTCTGCGAGGGGTTCCCAAGGAGATCGTCGACCACCTGTTGGGCGGCGTGGCGAGCGGCGGTGAGCTGGCCGACCTGGTGGCGTTCTACACGGAGCTCGAGGTGCCCGAGAAGCAGGATCTCCTGGAGACGCTCTCGGTGGAGGACCGCCTTCGAAAGCTCCTGCTCCACCTGCAGCGCCAGATCGGCGTTCTCGAGGCGCAGGCGCAGATCCGCAGCAAGGTGCAGGAAGAGCTCGGCGAGCGGCAGCGGGAGGTCTTCCTGCGCGAACAGATGAAGGCCATCCAGAGCGAGCTCGGCGACGATGCCGACCAGGAGGAGATCCAGGAGCTTCGGGAACGGCTGGAAGCCCTCGACCTGCCGGAAGAGGCGCGTACCGAGGTGGACCGCGAGCTTCGACGGCTGGAGCGCATCCCGCGCGAGGCCGCCGAGTCGCAGGTGATCCGCACCTTCCTGGAGACCGTCGCCGACCTGCCGTGGAGCGAGACCACGGAGGATCGCCTCGACCTGAAGCGGGCCGAGGAAATCCTCGAGCGCGATCACTACGGGCTTTCCGACGTGAAGGACCGCGTGCTGGACTTCCTGGCCGTGCGCAGCCTGCAGGAGCGCCGGAACCAGGCGGCCGAAGAGGCCCGATCCGAGGCCGAGTCCGTCGGCGAGCGTCCGGAAGGGATGGAGCCCGGTGGGTCGCCCGAGACAGAGCCGGCCGCCGGGTCCGAGGGTGGAGATGACGGAGCCTCGGAGGACGCGGCCGCCGACAGGGAACGGGAGCGTCCGGGACAGGCGGACGACCGCACCGGCCAGACGATCCTCTTCGTGGGACCGCCGGGGACCGGAAAGACCTCGATCGCCAAATCGATCGCCGACGCGATGGGTCGCAAGTACGTGCGGGTGTCGCTGGGAGGCGCACGCGACGAGGCCGACATTCGCGGTCACCGTCGCACGTACGTGGGAGCGCTTCCGGGCCGCATCATCGAGGGCCTGAAGCGGGCCGGGAGCAAGAACCCGGTCTTCCTGCTCGACGAGGTCGACAAGCTCGGCGTGTCGTTCCAGGGCGACCCGTCGGCCGCCCTCATGGAGGTGCTGGATCCGGCGCAGAACGACTCCTTCGTGGATCACTACATGGGGATCCCGTTCGACCTGTCGGACGTGCTGTTCATCGCGACGGCGAACTTCCCGCACCAGATCCCGGGACCGCTCAAGGACCGGATGGAGGCGATCGAGTTCGTCGGGTACACGGCCCAGGAGAAGTTCGAGATCGCACGCCGGTACCTGCTGCCTCGGCAGATGGAGCAGAACGGACTCGAGAACGGACAGCTGGAGGTGACGCAGAAGGCCATCGAGGAGGTGATCTCGAGCTACACCCGGGAGGCGGGGGTCCGGAACCTGGAGCGCGAGCTGGGCTCCATCGCCCGGAAGAGCGCCCGCCGCATCGCCGGCGGAGAGGCGGAGAACGTGACGGTGGACGTGGACGACCTGCGAGATCTACTGGGCCAGCCGAAGGTCCATCCCGAGAAGCGGCTCGAGGAGGATACGGTCGGGGTCGCCACCGGCATGTACTACACGCCGGTGGGCGGCGACATCATGCGGGTCGAATGCTCGGTGATGGAGGGCAAGGACGGCCTCGTCCTCACGGGACAGCTGGGCGACGTCATGAAGGAGAGCGCCCAGGCGGCCCTGACGTACGCCCGCAGCCACGCCGACGCGCTGGGGATCGGCGAGCAGATGCTCAAGGACCAGCAGATCCACATCCACGTGCCGGCGGGTGCGGTGCCCAAGGAAGGTCCGTCGGCCGGGATCGCGATGGCCATGGCGATGATCAGCGCCCTCAGCGAGCGACCGGTGGCCGCCGACGTGGCCATGACCGGCGAGCTGACCCTCACCGGTCGCGTCCTGGCGATCGGCGGCGTGAAGGAGAAGGTGCTCGGAGCGCTGCGCGCCGGAATCTCGAAGATCGTCCTCCCGAAGGACAACGAGGGCGACGTGTCCGAGCTGCCGGACAGCGTCCGGGAGTCCCTGGAGTTCGTGTACGCGGAGACGCTGGACGACGTGCTGGCGGAGGCGCTCAGGCCGGCGGCGGCCGCATGAGGCTACGGCCCAGTCGACCGACCCTGGGATTATGAGGCGTAGCCTATAGACAGCGATTTTCGCAATAGCGGCGAACTTCTGCGGAAAAGTTCACACGGGGTGTGAAAGTCAGCGGCGGCTTTCACACCCTTTGTGACTCCAACCTTGCATTCTTGCACACCCGCTCCTCGCTCATTCACCGCTGGAAGCAGTCGTGCCCATCCTCGTAGTAGCGGCACTCGAGACCCATCTCGGCGAGCAGCATGTCGTAGCGCGGATCTTCCCGCAGAGGATCGAATGCGGGATCGGACGGGAACCAGCGTACGAACCCCTTGGCATCGAACTCCTGCCTGAGAATCTCGAAGGCCGCGTCGAGCTCCCCCAGCCAGGCGAGCACGATCACCTCAGCTCGTGGCAGTGGCTCCATACCCGCCTCCCGAAGTTCTTCGAAGCAATCGAGCGCACGAACACGGTCACCGGCGGCCGCAAAGTACTGGGACGAAAGACACGGACGGCTGGAGATGACCTCCTCCGGCAGACCCTCCGCCACCTCGGCGGCCTCTTCCATGCGACCCAGCTGAATGAGAGCCTGTAACTCTGCTTCCCAGAAGACGTATTGCGCGGCACGCAGGTAGCCGGCGTCTTCCTGGATGATACGCCGGGCCTCGGCCCGGGCGGCCTCGTAGTCGCGCGAGTACTGAAGACCCCTCAAGTAGAGAATTCGGGGACCCGGATCGCTGGTGTCACCGAGCGCAGGCCTAATCGTCGCGAGTGCCGAATCAGGCCTCCCCAGGTCGATCTGCAGACGGGCTGCGTTGACTCGCCACCCCAGTGCATCGGAGCTCTCGGGATCCAGCCGCACAGCGGTCATGAACGCTTCGTAGGCCTCCTGCCATCTCCAATCGAAGACCCAGTGCTTCCAGGCAAGCGCCTCGTACGCCAGGGCGGACGCAGAATCCAGCGCGATTGCACGTAGCGCTGGCTCTTCAACGAGCGGGAACACACTGTCGGCGGGCAGATGCCGCTCAATGCCCATCCAGGAACGCGCGATCGCGAGCCCGGCCCAGGCCTCGGCGTTGTCCGGATTCAAATGTGTCGCGGAATCGAACTGCGCTGCTGCCTGGAGCAGCAGTAGTCGGCGGCGATCTCTATCGTTGCTGTCAGAGAAGGCACTCAATGCTGCGTCGCCTCGCAGAAACAGCTGGCGAGCCTGCATGCGGTCGGCCGCCGTCGGAACGCCTGGCGGTCCCGAATCGTCCGGCTGCCCCAGAAGCACGTAGCCCGCGATCGCGGCGGCAACGGCAAGAGTCGCGGCCAGGACGCCACGGGCCATACTTCTCCGTCCGCGGGCCGGGCCGACGGGTGAACCACCCGCTGCGGACGAATCCGGGCCCAGCAAAGCCATCTCCCCGCTAGACACGCTGTGGGAAGACGCGGACTCCAACGCTGCACCGAACTCGGCTGCGGTGTTCCAGCGGTCCGCGGGTACGCGGGCCAGAGCACGTGTGATGACTTGATCCAGAGCCGGCGGCACCGTGTCGCGGACTGAGTGCACAGCGGTCGGCGTCTCAGCCAACCGGCGTGCCCGGATCATCTCCGGCGTCGAGCCAGTGAGCGGTGGCTCACCGGCCAGCATCTCGTACAGCACGCAGGCCAGGGAATAGATGTCTGTCCGTCCGTCGAGTGTCCCCTGAGCCGTGGCCTGCTCTGGACTCGCGTAGAGGGGAGTTCCGACCCCGAGGCCCGTACTCGTGAGCCGCTCACGACTTGCGGCCTCCACCGCCCTCGCGATTCCGAAATCCGCGATGACCGCGTGTCCTTCGGAAAGAAGGATGTTGCCCGGCTTGATGTCTCGGTGCACGACGCCCTGTCGGTGCGCGTAGTCGAGCGCGTCCGCCACCTCGACAGCGATCCTCACCGACTCGTCCACTGCCAGTTGCCCCTCTCGGTCGAGCCGATGCCTCAGGGACTCGCCGGCTGCGTAGGGCATGACATAGTAGAGGAGGCCGTCAGCTTCCCCGGAGTCGTAGAGCGGCAGAATGTGCGGATGCTGCAGGCCAGCGACGATCTCGATCTCCTGCAGGAAGCGCTCAGATCCGATCGTAGCCGTCAATTCGGGGTGCAGGACCTTGATCGCGACCTTGCGGTGGTGCTTCAGGTCTTGTGCAAGGTAGACGACCGCCATGCCGCCGCGACCGATCTCCGACTCGATCTCGTAGCGGTTCGACAGGGCTGCTTTGAGACGTTCCAGGAGGTCGGGCATTAGCTCCTCCGCAGGAACGAAGGGGGTACGATCAATATAGGAATTAGAAGCTTAGAGCGCCTGTCCGGCTCCCTGCCTGACAGTCCCAAGCCCCGACGCGCTAACTCGCGGAGTGGCGCTCAAATGACTGCGGGCCAGTGTCAGGAAGTGTGAAGGTCAGCCGGCGAGCCCCAGTACCTCCAGCAAGTCACCCGGCTCACGCAGCCACAGATCCGGCTCCGTCGGCTCCAGCTGCTCGCGCGTGTACGGGCCCCACAGAACGGCGGCGGTGGCGACGCCCGCCGCCCGGCCGGACCGCATGTCGTGCGTGCTGTCACCGACGAACAGGGCTTCCCCGGGTCGGGCGTCGAGACGTCGGAGGGCCTCGAGGACGGGCTCCGGCTCCGGCTTGTAGCGCACCACGTCGTCCGCCGTGACGATCGCTTCGAACCACGCCTCCGGGAGCTCGCAGCGGGCCAGTCCCATGCGGGTGGCCCGCCTCCTCTTGCTCGTCACGATGCCGAGGACCCGACCTGACTCCCGCACGGCGTTCACCGTCTCCCGTATGCGGGGAAACGGTCGAACGTACCTGTCGTGGTTCGCCAGGTTGTGGGTGACGTAGGTGTGGATCATCGCCTCGACCTGGTCCTCCCGCTCCGCGAACATCGCCATCTGCACGACGAGGGGCTGGCCGATCGTGGCCTTCCACACGCTCTCGGGCGGCACGCGCCCCAGGTGCTCGAGCATCGCGTGGCGGTAGGAAGCGAGGATCAGACGCTCGCTGTCGATGAGGGTCCCGTCCAGATCGAACAGGACCACCCGGTGATCGGATCGCGTCACCGATTCAGACCGACGGCGGGTCCGAACCTCTCGCGAAAACTGGCGGTGTCCGTTCGAGCCTGGCGCGCCAGCCTCTCGAGCATCGCCGGGTCCTGGAGGTCGGTCGGCTCGAGCCGCAGCATGTACTGGCGGGCCACGGCGTAGGCCT
>NZ_JBZQEK010000099.1:0-100301 GCF_058719085.1 Candidatus Benthicola sp. | reverse complement strand
GTCCGGACTGAAGGCGAACCCCTCGCTGACCCGCCGATGCGCGTACAGCTCGAGCAGCTCGGTCGCCATGGCCCGGATCGACTCCTCCGTCCGGCTCCGGAGCTTCTTCCACTTCTTCCCGCCCAGCTTGTGCACCGCCGGCGGGCGGACCGACTCCTCCACCTCTCCCACGCCCGTCCACTTCTCGATCAGGTCGAGCCGGTAGTGAGGCACGCGGAGGATCTCTCCCTCGGCGTACTCGATCTTGAGCGTCTCCACCGTCTCGTCGCCGACGACCACTCTTTCGAGTCCGTCGAAACGGCCGATGCCGTGCTCCAGGTGCACCACGTAGTCGCCCGGGGTGAGCGACGCGATGGACTCCAGCGGGGCCACCCCGTGCAGCCTCCGCTGCCGCCTCACCCGGCGTGATCTCGCGAAGATCTCGTGATCGGTGAGGACGAGCAGGCGCTGCGGCCCCGGGATGCGGAACCCTCCGCTCAGTCCGCCGATCGCGATCTCCACCCGGCTGGCCAGCGTCCGGCCCGCCGCGTCCTCGAGGATCTCCTGCAGACGCTCGATCTGCCCGGAGCTGTCGCACAGGATGAGCACCCGGTCGCCCCGGTCCGAGGATGCCCGGATCTCGTCCACCAGGAGGCCGATCTGCCGCCGTACGGGAGGCGGAGGCTCGAGGCCGAGGTGCACCGTTTGCTCGTCGGGGGTGTCCGAGATCTCGATGGTGGCGAACCGCGCGATCCTCTCCTCGGCTTCGCCCGGCGGAACGACGAGCTGCTCCGCGCCGAGGACCCGATCGTCGTAGATCTCCGATCGTGCCTCGCGGACTTCGGCCCACAGACGCTCGCGCCGGGAGGCCGAAGCCGCCGGTCCCTCGAGGAGGAGGAGCGAGCGCTCCGGAAGCAGCTCGAGCACGCTGCGGCGCTCTACCGACTCCCCCGAGTCCTCGATCAGCCCGGCGGACAGGACCACCGGGAGAATGGAGATCTCCTCCAGCGTCCCGGTGGAGCGCTGCGACAGAAGGTCGAAGTGCCGGAGCGACTCGACGCGGTCGTCCCACAGCTCGATGCGCAGGGGCTCATCGAAGCCGAACGGGAACACGTCGACGATGCCGCCGCGGATCACGTAATCGCCCAGTTCGCGCACGCCGCTCGTCGCCTCGAACCCCATCGAATCGAGGCGCTCGGCCAGCTTCGAGCGGTTCCACGTCTGACCGACGGCGAGCCGGAGCCCGAAGTCGCCCGACGTCCCGACGGGCATCCGCTCCACGAGCCCGCGGGAGGTCGTGACGAGGATGCCCGCCTTCCGGGTCAGGAGCGCGGCGATCGCGTCGGCACGCTGGCTGGAGATCTCGACGTGCGGATCCGCCTCCTCGTACGGAAGCGTCTCTCGCTGGGGCAGGTACCGGGCCCGTCCGGCCGCCCCGAGCGTCTCCAGGTCCGCGAACCGAAGCTCCGCCTCGCCCGGGGTGTCCGTCACGAGCACGATCTGCCGCGTCGTGGAAGCCCGGAGCGCCGAAGCCAGGAGCGCCGGTCCAGCCCCGGGCAGGCCGGCGACCCGGAAATGCTCTCCGACATCCGGCCACTGGAGGTCCGGCCGACTTCGGAGGAGCGCCTCGAAGCTGCGAGTGATCACGCCCGCCTCCCGGCCGCGCGCCGCACGGTCCTCGCGCCCATCCGGTCCGAAGGGGTCGCCAGGACCCCCTCGAGACAGGCCAGGGCCAGGGCGAGGGCGAGCAGCCATGGCGCCACGGGCGCTCCGCGGCGGCTTCCGAACATCGCCCGGTTCCACTCCGGTTCGGAGTCGGCGAGAGCCACACGGGCGGTCCCGAACGCCGGGCCGATCGCCTCCCTGGCCAGCGGGCGGAGATCCGACTCCATTCGGGGGACGGTCACGGCCAGACGTGTGGGTGTGCCGTCCCGCTCGAACACCGTGTAGATGCCGGACTCCAGAGGGACGAAGGGAGCACCGCCGTCCACCCGGACGGTCTCGCCGCCCGGCGACTGCACGGAGTCGGCGCCGGCGGACAGGAGAACCGGGGAGCCGGCTTCGGTCGGCTCGGGCAGCACGCCCCCGAGCCCCGCCCAGTCGAACAGGACCTTCTGGACGAACGGCACCATGGCGGCGCGAAGCGGGAGGTCCGTGTGGCCCTCGACCCACGGAGCACCGATCAGAACGTAGCGCCGTTCTCCCCGGCCTTCCTCGAGCGTTCCGGCGACCACGAAGGGAGTTCCGTCCGTAGCGCGGACGACCGCCGAATCGGTGCCCAGGCTCTCGAGCCGATACGGAGTGGAGAGCTGCACGGACTGGAGGTCGGGAACTCCCGAAACGGGAGGCAGACCCGTGTCTCCCCGGGAGGAACTCAGATCCACTCTCCACGGGACTCCCAGCCGGCCCAGCGACGCGTTGAAGCGTCCCAGCAGCCCGACGTCCGCCGGCGGGGCCAGAATCCAGGCGGCTGGATTCGGGCCCGGCAGATCTCCGGGTGGGACCCCTTCGACGACGCGGGCGGCCGCCTCCTCTCCCGGGCCGGCGAGCCGTACCCGCCCGGCGGCGGCCAGGGTGGCGAGGGCGCGCGCCAGGTAGCCGTCGGCGGGCCCCAGGTGTCGGAGAGCCGGGCGGAGCCCGGGTCGAAACACCGCGGACCGTCGATCGTCCGAGCGCAGTCCGGACGGGGGGATCTCCACGGCGACCTCGTGTTCGCCCGTTCCGGGCGCGACGAACCGGAGCAGGATCTCCTCGCCGGGCGCCGCACGACCGAGCGCGGTCGTCCGCCCATCCACCGCCAGTCTCACGTCGACCGTATCGCCGCTCTCCAACGATCCGACGCGCACCCGCGCCGCCCCCTCCGACCCCGGGGCGGGGGGATCGATGTCCAGCCGAAGGATGGCCTGGTTCTCCGGGGACGCGCTCACGAGGGAAGCGACCAGCCGGATGTCCTCCGGCAGGGAAGGCGCCCGAGCCGAGGCGGAGGTCGCCTGGAAATCGGAGAACACCACGATCTCCCGCGGTCGCTCGCCGGCGGGTGGCAGGAGACGGAGCGCCTCACGGGTCCGGATCGGCAGGTTCGCGCGCGCATCCGTCTGCCGGACGTCCTCGACCGCCTGCCTCGCCTCGTCCGCCGGGACGCCGTGAGCCAGGACCGGGCCGACGGCCGGGAGCACCCAGAACCGGTCTCCCGAGCGTGCGGCCGCGACCAGGCCGAGCGCCCGGGTTCGCTGACGTTCGAGCAGGGTCCGGTCTTCGTCGAGGCGGCTCATGCTGCCGGAGTTGTCGATCACCAGCGCCAGGTCGGTCGGTGCGTGGTCCGCCGCCCCGCCGCGGCCGACGAGCGGCCCGGCCGCTGCAGCGGCGACCAGGGCGACGAGACTCACCCGGACGAGGAGGAGCAGGCGATCCCGGACGGCGAGGCGTTTCGCGCTCGCCTCGTGCGCCCGTCGCAGATACCGAACCGCCGGGAAGGCCATCCGCCGCCGGGTGTCCCGCCGCAGCAGGTGAAGGAGGAGGGGGATCGCGGCGGCCCCCGCCAGGGCAAGAGCCCAGGGCGTCAGCAGGCTCATCCGAGTCTCGATCTCTTCTCGAGGTACTCACCGAGGACCGGTCCGAGCGGTGCGTCCGTGAGGAACAGGTGGTAATCCGCGCCCATGCGGCGGCACTCCATCCGCCAGTCGCGCACGGCCTCTCGCACCGCCTCCCGATACGCCGACCGGAGGCCGGCGGCATCGACCCGGATCTCCGCCGTGTTCTCCGGGTCGAAAAAGACGGCGTCGCCGGCGGACGGGAGATCGCGTTCTCCCGGGTCCATGACGTGAAATACGAGGACCTCATGTCCCCGGTGCCGGAGAAACTTGAGCGCGCGCAGCGTCTCCTCCGTGTCCACCAGCAGATCGGAGACGAGGACCACCAGTCCGCGCCTTCCCATACGAAGAGCCACCTCCCGGATCGCGCCCTCCGCGTCGGTGATCCCCGACGGCCGGAGGTCGGAGAGGGCCCCGAGCAGCGCGTTGAGGTGCCGTCGCCCACCGCGCGGGGGCACGCGGACCCGGACCCGATCGTCGAAGGCCGTCAGCCCGGCCGCGTCCCCCTGCCTCAACAGGAGATACGCCAGCGACCCGGTGACCAGCCGTGCGTACTCCAGCTTCGTGAGCAGTCGCCCGGGATCCGAGCTCCAGTCCATCGACCGGCTGACGTCGATGACGAGGCACGCGCGGAGATGCGTCTGTTCCTCGTACTGCTTCACGTAGTATCGATCGGAGCGGGCGTACATCCGCCAGTCGATGTGCCGGACGTCGTCGCCGGGGACGTAGGGCCGGTTCTCGGCGAACTCCACCGAGAACCCGCGGTGCGGCGACCGGTGCAATCCGATCAGGAACCCCTCCACCACGGACCGCGCGATGAACTCGAGGTTGCCGAGCGAGGCGAGGTGGGCCGGATCGAGCCGCTCGGCGGTTCGCCGGCTCGCGCGTGCGGCCTCACGAGCCGCGGGCTCCGAGCCGTGGGGGGAACTTATCGCATCCATTCCGACTACTCGGGTGTTGTCCTCTCGTGTGAGGGGTGTACAGACCCCGGGGCGCTCCGGGAGCGCTCCGTAGATGGAGGTGCGGAACCGGGAATCGCAACCCCGACCCGGACGGTCGGCTCACGACTGGCACACCGGGCGTGCGGTGAAGTTCCGGAAGCGACAGGTTGCCGGCTGCGCGGGTGGTCCCCGGAGGCGCTCCGGAGCCCGTCGCGGAATCCAGAACGGGAATGGGAAAGGACAGGGAGTCGATGCTCACGAATCGCTGGCGGCGCACGCTGCCTCTCGGCCTCGCGGCCCTTCTGATTACAGCGTCCACGGCTTTCGGACAGATGGCGGACGGGTCCGACGAGGAAGCCTCGATCGCCGCCGGCGTGATCACGCCGGACGGTCTGCGACTTCAGCTCGGAGTGATCGCCCACGACTCGATGCGGGGCAGGGACACGCCGAGCCCCGAGCTCACGGCCACCGCCGTGTATCTGGCCGAACAGTTCGAGCAGATGGGTCTCGAGCCGGGTGCGGGCGATGGCTTTGTCCAGTCCTATCCGATGACCCGGGTGTCACCGGCCCCGGCCGATCGGCAGCAGCTTCGGATCTCGAGTGGGGCGGGAGGCTGGGATCTGGAGTACGGCGAGCAGTACTTCGTCCAGGCCAGTGCACCCAGCGCGGAGGCCTCGGCCGAGCTCGTGCTGGTCGAAGACGCGGAAGGCATGCCAGCCGCCTCCGGCAAGATCGCCCTGCTTCGCGTGACGCCCGCGAACATCCGGCAGATCTTCGGCGGGAGGCTGCGGGGCGCCATTCGGGCCGCCAGTCCGGCCGGCATCATGATCGTACTCGACGTTCCCGAGTCCCAATTCGAGAGGTTCCGCGAGTTCCTCGGTGAGTCGAGGGTCGTCTACGGCGAGCCCGAGCCCGACGCCGTACCGGTCGTGTTCGTGGGACAGGGGGCGCTTCCGGCCTCGCTGGCGACGCAGGTGACGGCCGGCGCCCTGCAGGACGAGTGGGACGCCACGATCGCGACCGCCGCGGATATCGAGATCGAGGAAGCGCCCAATACGATCGCGCTGCTCGAGGGCTCCGATCCCGAACTGGCGGACGAGTACGTGCTCATCACCGCACACATGGATCACGTCGGCGTCGGTCGGGCGGTGGACGGAGATTCCATCTACAACGGAGCGGACGACGACGGGTCCGGCACCGTGACCGTTCTCGAGGTGGCACGCGCCTTCGCCAGCCTGGACGAGGCGCCCCGCCGATCGATCGTCTTCCTGCTGGTGAGCGGCGAGGAGAAGGGCCTGCTCGGTTCCCGGCACTATGCCGAGAATCCCACCTTTCCCCTGGAGAGCACGGTCGCCAACCTCAACCTGGACATGGTGGGGCGAAACTGGTCCGACACGATCGTGGTGATCGGCAAGGGCGAGTCCTCGCTCGGACCCCAGGTGGAGCGGATCTCCGCCGAGCACCCGGAGCTCGACATGGCGGTGATCGACGACCTGTGGCCGGAGGAGAGCTTCTACACGCGCTCGGATCATTACAACTTCGCGCGTCGGGGCGTACCCATCCTCTTCTTCTTCAACGGCACGCATGACGAATACCATCGACCGGGCGACGAAGTGGAGCTGATCGACTACGAGAAGATGGCGAGGATCGGCCGGCTCGTCTTCTACCTCGGACTGGACGTGGCGAACGCGGACGAGCCGCCGGCCTGGGATCCGGAGGCGTACGAGCGGGTGGTGGAAACTCCGAGGTCCTGATCCGCCAAGTTGAACGCCCCCTCCGCGGGGAATAGATTGAAACATCGACCGGATGCGCCGGCGAGGTGCCGGCGCTTCGGCTCATTCCACAGTGAGGACGGACCCCCATGACACACAACGACGACACCCCCGTGGTGATCGTGGAGCGGCGAGGCTCGGGTCTCGGCGCCTTTCTCGGAGGAACCATCCTCGGCGCCGTGGTCGCCCTCCTGTACGCGCCCAAGTCGGGCGAGGAGACCAAGGCCGAGATCCGGGACCGGATGAAGCGCATCCGGGACGAGGCCGAGGACCGCCTTCAGCTCATGCGTGATGACGTCGAGGATAGGTACCACAGGGTGCGCGATGACGTGGAGGACCGCGTGCAGCGGGTTCGCGGTGATCTCGGCGATCGTGTCGAGTCGGCCCGGGAAGACCTCAAGCAGCGTAAGAACCAGGCGGAAGAGGCCGTGAAGCTGGGGCGTGAGACGGCCCGCAAGGCTCGTGAAGACCTCGAGAAACGAGTGGCCGAGAGCAAGGAGGAGTATCGGCAGCGAGTCGCCCAGCTCACGGAAGAAGCGGCCGAAGAGCTGGCCGAGGACGCCGAGGCCGTCGAAGAACCGGCCGCGGACTGACCCGCGCTGCAGGGACATGGCGATGGTGAACCACCGGACGTCCGCGGACGCCCGGTGACGGCGCGGCCGCCGATACCGGACAGCGCCCCGGGCCGGCCTTCCGAGTCCGGGGCCCGCCACGTCCCCGGGTTCGGGCGCGGCCTGCGTGGCGCCTGGGAGTATGTGCGCGAGGTCTACGACCAGGCGGCGACCGACAACATCTTCTTCCTCGCCGGCGGGCTGACGTTCAGCCTGCTGCTCGCCGCGATCCCTTTCCTGATCCTGTTGCTCTCGCTCGCCGGGATCGTTCTCGCCCCGCGGATCGCCACACCGGAAAACGCGGTCATGGAGTGGCTGGCCCAGCTCATGCCCGTCAATCAGGCCACCGAGGAGCAGCTGAGGGCACAGCTCACGGACATCGTGGAATCGTCGCGATCCGTCGGCATCATCAGCGGCGTCCTGTTCGTGTGGTTTTCCACCCGGTTGTTCGGATCGCTCCGGACGGTGCTCGAGGAGGTCTTCGACCTGCGGGAGGGACCCGGGATCATCAAGGGGAAGATCATCGACGTGAAGATGGTGGTGATCGCCAGCGTGCTGCTGACGGCCAACATCGGGATCACCACCACGCTGACGGCGGTGGGGCGGCAGATCATCGAGCAGCTCGGGCTTCCCACGGCACAGGCGCTGCAGCTGCTGGGGTACGCGACCGCGTACGGGGTCATCTTCCTGATGTTCCTGCTGATCTACAAGTTCGTCCCGACCTCACGGCTGAGCTGGCGGATCGCGGCCGTCGCCGCCGTCTTCTCGGCGGTCGGTTTCGAGCTGCTGAAGGGCGCCCTGAGCTGGTACCTCTCCGAAGTCGCCGACTTCAGCCAGGTCTTCTTCGCCTTCGCCACCCTGATCGTGCTGGTCGTGTCGCTCTACTACGCGGCGGTGATCTTCGTGCTGGGTGGGGAGGTGGCCAAGGTCTACGGGCAGCGGTCCGTCATGCGGCGCCAGCGCGTGATGTTCGATCAGCACTGAAACTGACCGTCTCCCTGTAGCGCGCACCCCCCTTTCCACCTAGATTTGCGCCGTCTCGTCCATCCGCCGTGCGGCTCGGGAGGTCAGGTGACGCGATCGGCCGGCGGCCGAAAGATCGTCCTGCGGAACAGAAAGGCCCGACACGAGTTCGAAGTTCTCGACGAGCTCGAGGCGGGCCTCGTGCTGAAGGGACCGGAGGTGAAATCGCTCCGGGCGGGCAGGGCGAGCTTCAACGACGCGTACGCGGCGGTGGAAGATGGGGAGCTCTGGCTCCACAATCTGCACATCAGCCCGTACGAGCTGGCCCACATCGACGCGCCCGATCCCCTTCGACGCAGGAAGCTCCTGGTGCACCGGCGAGAGCTCGAGCGCCTGGCCGTGAAGACGGCCGAGCGGGGGTTCACGCTGGTACCGCTGGACCTGCACTTCACCCGCGGCCGGGCCAAGGTGACCCTTGGGGTGGCCAGGGGGAAGAAGCTGCACGACAAGAGACACAGCCTCAAGAAGGACGCCATGCGGCGGGAGGTCGAGCGTGCATTGCAACGCAGCAGGGACGGGGAATGAGGGTCGGATGGTGACGGGTCGATGCGGACGCGGGGGACGTACATCCCGCGGCTTCCTGCTCTCCGGAGCGGCGATGGTGGCATGGGCCGTCCTCGCGGCCCCTCCGGTGGCCGGCCAGCCCACGGCCGAACGGGTCGAATTCGACGGCGCTTCCTATCGAGTCGAGGTGGCGAGCCACCATGGGTACGAGGCCGTGCCGTGGAGCCGCGTCCCGGGGGCCGTCGTGTCGGGTTCCTTCCAGCGTGACGGCATGGCGACCGGCGAGGTGGCCGGGTCGCCGATCGAGCTTCGCGCGGGCTCTCCGTTCGGACGGCACGGAGAGATCGTCTTCCAGCTCGCCAACGTTCCGTACCAGGCCGATGGCGAGCTGTGGGTGCCGCTCGAGCTGTTCTCCGAGTGGCTTCCCGGGGTCGCCCGGCAGCCGTCACGGGAGGCGTCCGGTGCTTCCGGCCTGGTGCCTGCGGCAGCCGTACTGCCGGACGACCGGCCGACCCCGGGCGCACGGAGGCCCGGACCCTGGCGGGTCGTCATCGATGCGGGCCACGGAGGCGTGGACCCGGGTACGATCAGCCCGCGGACCGGGACCCGGGAGAAGGACATCACGCTGGCGGTGTCCCGCAAGCTGGCCGAGGAGCTCAGCCGCCGGGGTGGGATCGAGCCGCTCCTGACCCGCGACTCGGACGAGTTCGTCGAGGTCATGGAGAGGCCCAGCCTGGCCGTGCAGTGGGATGCCGACCTGTTCATCTCGATTCACGTGGATGCCCAGCCGGCGGGGGGCAGCTCGGCACGCGGGTTCACCACGTACCACCTGGGCCAGGCCCGGACCGAGGACGCCCTGGCCGTGGCTCGCCGGGAGAATGCGGTGATCGAGCTCGAGGAGGGAGCCGAGCCGCCGAACCTCGAGCAGCTCGAGATCATCCTGGCCACCGTGGATCGGGACGCGTACCGGAGGGAGTCGCGTATCCTCGCCGGTCACATCCAGAACGGCCTCCGCGGCGCGATCGACGGTCCGGATCGCGGGGCCCGTCGGGGACCCTACTACGTCCTGATGACGCCCGGCCTGCTGCCGGCGGTGCTCGTCGAGCTCGGCTACATCACCAACAGCGCGGACGAGCGACAGCTGCGAAGTGCGGAGCGGCAGGATCGCATCGCCCGGGCCCTGGCCGACACGATCGAGCGATTCCTGGACGACACGGGCCGGCGGATCGCGGCCACCGAGGGTCGCGGTTGAGAGCCCTCTCCGTGGTCGGGATCCTGTCGCTGGCCGGCTGCGTCTACTTCAACGCGCTGTACGACGCCAACCGCGAATACGATGAAGGCGTTCGACTGGCCCGGGAGCAGTCCGAGGTCGTCGCGAGAGTCCACTTCGACAGCGTGATCGAGAAGACGGGTCGGATCGTCGAGGATCATCCGGACAGCAAGTACGCGGATGACGCGGCCATTCTCAAGACCCGGGCCGAGCTGTCGAATCGGTTGTGGGAGTCCGCCGCTCAGACCTCGATCCTGGCGGAGGAGCTGGCCGCCGATCCCGTGCATCGGGCCGAGGCGCTCGGCCTCCGGGGCGTCGCCCTCGAGCGGCTCGGCCTGTTCGGAGAAGCGGACTCGGTCCTGTCCTTGGCCCTGGCGTCCGACCTGTCCGCCGAGGACGAGGCGCAGTTCCTGTTCGCCCGTGGGCTGGCCAGACAGCAGCTCGAGGAGCCCTCACTGGCGGCCGAGGACCTCGAGGCGGCTGCCAACTCCGTATCCCTGTCGCCCGAGGGAAGCCTGACGCTGGCCATCGCGCTGCGTGACATCGGGGACTACGGTCGGTCGGCCGACGTCACGGGGCGCCTGCTGTCGGACGCGAGCCCGAGTCCCCAGTCACCGCTCTACCTCCACGCGGACTCGCTGGCCCGGCTCGCTCCGCTCGTCGTCGATTCGATGGTCGCCGGACTGCTGGCGGAACCGGGGGCCCCGGCGACCCGGAGGGCGGGATTTCACCTGATCGCCGGTCGGGCCCTGATCGCGCTCGGGCGGGATTCGTCGGCGCTGGCTTCGTTCGATTCGGCCATGGCGGCGTCCGCGACCAGCCAGTCGGCCGCGGATGCCGCCTGGTACGTGGCCGAGATGCGACTCGCCGGGGCGGACCGTCCCGAGGAGGTCGCGGAGCTGGTTCGCACCCTCCAGGCGGCTCGCCGGGCCAGTCGCCAGGAGCTCCGGCAGAGGGCCATGATGTGGAACATGGCCGCGGTCGAGTTCCAGGGGCTCGAGGAGGCGTACGCCAGCCGCGGAGCCTCCGCGGCCGAGGCGCTTCTGCGAGCCGCGGAGGTCGCCGAGCTCGGCCTGCAGGCGCCTGCCCTGGCCCGCGGCAACTATCTTCTCTACCTGCAGGAAGATCCGGATTCACCGTGGGCGGCCAAGGCGATCTTCGGGGCGCTGAGCGTTTCGGGGCACCCGCCCGACCCGTCGTGGGTGGTCGATCGCGGACCCGAGACGGATGCGGAGCTCCGGCGCCGGCTCGAGTCGCTCCCGGCCGACGACCCCTACCGCCTCGCGTTGCGGCCCGATGATCCGGGTGCGATCGCCGACTCGATGTACATGCTGGCCGAGGCGGACCTTCAGAGGCGTATCATGGAGATCCAGGTGCTGTACGATCCCACGGCAGCCGACACCGTGGCCCGGGAGGCGCCGGAGACGCCCACCGAGCCCGAGGACGAAGAGATTCAGAACTGATGACGGCTCCGGCGCGTGAATGGGGGACCGTGACCGAGGTCCGCAGGGCGGCCGAGGACACCGTATGGATCGAGGTCGAGTGTCCCGAGGTGGCCGCCGACGCGCGCCCCGGGCAGTTCGTCATGCTCGGAAAGGGGCTTCGTGATGTGGCCGCCCCGTTTCTGCCGCGTCCTTTCAGCATCGGAGCCCGGACGGCCGCCGGGCGTCTCGGCTTCCTGGTGCGCGTGTTCGGAGAGGGGACCGCGTGGCTGGCCAGGGCCGAGACGGGAGACCGGCTGCTGTTGCTCGGTCCGCTCGGACGTCCCTTCCGCCTGGCGTCGGACCGTCCCGTCCTGTGCCTCGCGGGCGGCGTAGGGCTGGCGCCCTTCCTGTTCGTCGGCGCCGAGTCACGGCTCGACGGCGGCGATGTGCGGATCGTATACGGCGAGCGGACCGGGAGCCGGGTGTTCGAGCCGGCGCTGATCGAGACGATCACCGGGGTCGAGCCCGATATCAGGACCGAGGATGGCTCTCGGGGTCGGAAGGGCCTCGTGATCGACGACCTCGACCTGTCGGATCGTCCCCAGCTCCTCGCCTGTGGGCCCGGACCGATGCTCCAGGCGTGCGCCGCCCTCGCCGAGGCGGCCGGTCTTCCCCTCCAGGTTTCGGTCGAGGAGCACATGGGTTGCGGCGTCGGAACGTGTCAGGGCTGCGTGGTGCGATCCGCCGATGGGGCGTGGATCAAGTCCTGCACGGAAGGCCCGGTCTTCGATGCGCGGGAGCTGTCATGGCCGACCTGAGCCAGCGGGTCTTCGGGACGGAGTTTCAGAGCCCGGTCCTCCTGGCGTCGGGCACCTGCGGATATGGGGAGGAGTACGCCGGGCTGATCCCGCTCGAGGAGATCGGCGGGCTGGTCACGAAGGCGGTGAGCCGGGAGCCCCGCGAGGGGAATCCGCCCCATCGGGTCGCCGAGACGCCGGGCGGAATGATCAACGCGATCGGTCTTCAGAACGTGGGCCTGGAGCGGTTCAAAGCCGAAAAGCTGCCGTGGCTCCGGAGCCACCTCAGCGCCTCCCGCGTCCTGATCAACGTGGTCGGTCACTCGGTGGACGATTTCGCCGCCGTGGTCTCGGGGCTCGACGGGGAGTCGGGATTCCTGGGGTTCGAGATCAACGTGTCGTGTCCGAACGTGGCGGACGGCACGATGTTCGGAACGGACCGCAAGGCACTCGCAGCGCTGGTGAGTCGGCTCCGGGGACTCACCGAGCGTCCGCTGGTGATCAAGCTCACTCCGAATGTGCCCGACATCTCCGTGTTCGCGAGAGTCTGCGAAGAGGCCGGCGCCGATGGGCTCAGCACGATCAACACCTTTCCCGGCATGCTGATCGACGTGGAGGCCCGGCGACCGGTGATCGGCAACGTGAGCGGAGGGGTGAGCGGTCCGGCCATCCTGCCCATGGGCGTCTACCTCACCTGGCGCGCGGCGGGTTCGGTGTCGATTCCGGTGGTGGGGATCGGTGGCATCCGCTCGGGGCGGGACGCCCTGCAGTACCTGCTCGCCGGGGCCTGCCTGGTGCAGGTGGGCACGGCGCTGTTCGTGGACCCGTCCGCGCCGGTGCAGATCCAGCGGGAGATCGAGGAGTACATGGAGCGGCACGGGATCGAGCGCCTCGGGGATCTCGTGGGCGCCCTCACCCTCCCGGAACGCGAGTGACATGAGCGGAGACCCGAAAACGGGCGGGATCGATCCGTCGGCCGGCATCGGCTCACCCGAAGTGATCGTGGCGCTGGACTTCCCCGAAGCCGAGGCCGCGCACCGGTTCGTGGCCAGGCTTCCGGAGGGCACCTGGTACAAGGTCGGCCTCGAGCTGTTCACGCGGGGGGGACCGCCCGTGGTTCACCGGCTGGTCGGGGAGGGGCACCACGTCTTCCTGGACCTCAAGCTTCACGACATCCCGAACACCGTGGCCGGGGCCACACGGGCGGCGGCCGCCATGGGCGTCGATCTGCTCACCCTGCATGCCTCCGGCGGCGAAGCGATGCTCCGCGCAGCGACCGACGCCGCGCGCGAGGAGCGCGACCGATCGGGTGGCGAGATCCGCCTGCTGGCGATCACCGTTCTCACCTCGATCGACGACGCATCTCTGGCCGGCGTGATGGGCCCGGGCGCGGACGTCGAGGCCACCGTGGGCCGGCTCGCCGGGCTCGCCCGGGAGAGCGGAATCGACGGGGCGGTCTCCTCCGTGCACGAGTGCAGGGCCGTGAAGCTGGCGTGCGGAAACGACTTCCTGGTCGTAACGCCCGGCATTCGATTGGAGGGCGAGACGTCTGCCGACCAGAAGCGGGTCGCCACGCCGGCGGTCGCCCGGGCGGCGGGCGCCGACTTCATCGTGGTGGGGCGATCGATCACACGATCCCCCGACCCGGCGGAGGCCCTGGCCCGGATCCGCGCGCAGCTGGGATGAGCGGTCGGCGGGCGCTCGCCCTCCGCCGGTTCGAAACCCCGCGGCCGTCGATCGCGTAGAGCGTGTGCGAGGCCGTGAACCGGACGGCCGACCCAACAACGAAAGGAGTCGTTCCCGATGCTGGCGTTCATCCTGGCTCTTGTCGTCACCGCGGTGCTTCTGGTCGTGGTCGCCAAGATCGTGGACGGTGTGGAAGTCGAGGGCTTCGGGGCCGCGCTGATCGCTGCCGCCGTGCTGGGGCTCGCCAACGCGTTCCTCGCGCCGATCGCTGCCCTCCTGGCTCTCCCGATCAACATCCTGACCTTCGGACTGCTCTGGTGGCTGATCCGCTGGTTGATCAACGCGATGATGCTGTGGATCACCGCGGCCCTCGTCCCGGGCTTCAAGGTCCGCGGCTTCGGGCCGGCCTTCTGGGGCGCGGCCCTGCTGACGATCGGAAACCTGCTGGTCGGCTGGATCCTCTGAGCCCCACCCGACGTCAGCCCGCCGGCTCCCGCAGTCGGCGGGCCAGGTCCGTTCGAGCCTGCCGTGTGGGCGAGCGCGGTTCGAGCCTGAGGTAGAATCCCGCTCTTCCGAGGATCTCCGCCAGGATCACGAGGCCCACGATCCAGGGGGAGGGCGGAGCGCCCGTCCACATCCACGCCACCGCCGGGAGGAGGAGGCCCAGCGCCACCCGGGTCCATGCGAGCCCGTCCGGCAGGAGCCCCCCTGCCGGCCCCTCCGCCGACCTTTCCCGGGACCCTCCGAGACGCGCATCCCGCGCACGGCGAAGCTCGCCTGCCACCTTCACCGCCCACGGGCCTGCCGAGAGCCAGGCGCTGCCGAGCATCAGACCGGCCAGGTAGAGCCCGGTGATGAGGGCCCCGCCCGGATCGAGGGAGGGATTCGGTCCATGGTAGACCGGTCGGTAGACCTGGTCGGCCGCGAAGAGGGTGAACAGGCCGGTCACGGCGACGGCGCCGCCGAACGCCGGGTTTCCCGGCAGGCCGGTGGCGAGGAACGCGGTGCCGCCGACGGCGAAGAGACCGAAGCCCATCACCTCCCGGCTCAGCCAGGATCGGCGGAGGTTGAGCCCGGCCCGCCAGGCCCGCCGGGGACGGCCAAGATGCGAGAGGCTGAGTCCGGCGGCGATCGCGCCGACGGAGGCGAAGACGAGGGCCGGAAGAGGGAAGGCGCCGCCGCCGGCCGCGACGAACAGCGCAAAGAGCAGCGCGGTGAGAAAGGTGAAGGCGGCGAGCGATCCCTCCGTCCGCAACGAGATGTCCGGAGCGGACGGACCGGCTCCGTGCAGCGGCTCGACGAGCCCGGCGCTCGACCCGCCCTCCGCGGGGCTCGCCGTGCGGCGCCGAGGCTCGGCGATGCGAATCGACGGAGCGAGCTGGGTCTGCGGGAAGCCCGCGACCGCGTTCACGAGCTCCCGTGGTGGAACCTCTGCGAAGTCGAGCGCACCCGTCGGGCAGAGGGTGGTGCACGCCGGCTTCAGCCCATCGCTCAACCGGTGGGAGCAGAAGGTGCACTTCCCCATCACTCCCCGCTCTTCCTCGAACGCGGGGGCCCCGTACGGGCAGGCCCAGGCGCAGTATCGACACCCGATGCATCGATCCGGATCCAGAAGCACGGCCCCGGTTCCGGAGTCGCGGGAGTACGCGAGCGCGGGACAGGCGTACATGCAGGCCGGCTCGGCGCAGTGATTGCAGGCCAGCGACAGGTGATATCGCGGGGCCCCCGGAAGCCCCTCCGGGTTGAAGGTCACCACGTTCCGCCAGCTCCGCTCCGGTCCGAGCCCGTTTTCGATCGAACAGGCGAGCTCGCAGGCCCGGCAACCGGTACAGCGGTTGGGGTCGAAGGTGAACGCGGCCGGCATCTCAGAGCGCCTCGACCTCGACGAGGTTGTCGTGGAAGGCCGCGCCGTGGCCCATGTCCGTCTCCTGTGCCGGGGAGCAGAAGTTCACGGTTCCACCCTCCTGGATCCACCAGCCGTTCGTCACGCTCACGCACCCCGGCTTGAGACCCGGATCGATGCGGGCCGGGAAGGTGAACTCGCCCCTCGCGTTGAACACGCGCACCCTGGACCCGGTCTCGATGCCGCGGGGGGCCGCGTCGGAGGGATGCACGTGCACGGCCGGTCCGGGATCCACCCGGCGGATCATCCGGAGGTTCCCGAACTGCGAATGAATCCGGTTCTTGGTGTTCGGAGTCATCAGGTACAGGGGGTAGTCGGAGCCGGGCCCTGCCCGGCGACTCGATTCCTCCGGCTCCGCGTAGCGCGGAAGCCGGTCGACACCCCAGCGCTCCACCGCCTCCACCGAGACGAGCTCGATCCGGCCCGTGGACGTCGGGAAGGCGAGATCGGCGAAGGCGACCTCCTCGTGTCCCGGCGGCAGCAGCGGACCCTCGCGCAGGCGGTCGAGCGAAATCCCTTCGAACGGGGCCAGCTTCGCCTCCAGGAACGCCTCGACCTCGGCGTCCGACGGGCCCGGGATCCGGCCTTCCAGACGATCGAGACCGATGCCGAGCCGCGGTGCGAGGGCGCGGTAGATCTCCGTCTCGGGTCTCACCTCGCCGGGGGGCTCGAGCACCTTCTGCCGGAGCTGCAGGTAGGGGTGCCAGTACGCGCCGATCACGTCGGTCTGTTCGAACATGCTCTTGGCGGGAAGAACCAGGTCGGCCTCCCGCGCCGTGTCCGTGAGGAACTGGTCGACCACGACCACGAAGTCGAGCGACCGGAACGCCTCGAGCACGCGGTTCGTGTCCGGGTTCTGCGTGACCGGATTGCCTCGCTCGACCCAGGCCATCCGGAGCGGCGGGTCTCGCTGAGCCAGCATGTCGCGGCCGAGGCGAGCCGTGGACACCGAGACCCGTACCACGCCGTCCGGTCTCTCGGGCGGGTAGCAGGCGACCGGGTCGCGCACCGAATCGAAGATGTGGCTCTGGAGGTTGGCGTACACCCAGCCCGCGCCTGGCCGCCCGACGTTTCCGGTGATCGCCAGCAGGGCGAGGATCGCGCGGATGGTCTGGCCTGCGTTGGTGTAACGCTGCATTCCGTATCCGGCCGTGATCGTCAGCGGCTCGAGGGTCCCGATCCACCGCGCGAGCTCCCGCACGTCCGCCTCGGGGATCTCGCAGATGTCGGCCGCCCAGCCGGGGCTCGTCTCGAGCGCCACGGCCGAGTACTCGTCGAACCCGTGCACGTGGTCGCGTACGAACGCCGGGTCCACGTTTCCCGCCCGGATGATCTCGCCACCGACCGCGAGTGCCAGGGCGCCGTCGGTGCCCGGGCGGGGGCGGAGCCAGAGGTCCGCGGAATCCGTGCTCTCCGTGCGCCGCGGATCGATCACCACCAGCCGGGCGCCCGCCTCCCGGGCATCCTGGATGAACGGCATCTGGTGGATGTTCGTCTCGGCGGCGTTCTTGCCCCACATGACGATGAGCCGGGCGCGCGCGATGTCCCAGGGCGCGTTGTGCCGGTTGTCGCCCAGGGTGAGCCGAGTGGCCTCGAGGCCCGCCGGCCAGCACAGGTCGCCGTACGTGGTCGTGCACCCTCCATACAGTCGCCACAGCTCGAGCCCCGCTCCGTTCAGGAGGCCCTTGGTGCCGCTGCCGGCGTAGTAGAGGAGGGCCCGGGCCCCGTCCGAGTCCCGGATCCGGCGCAGGCGATCGGCGACCTCGTCGAGCGCCTCGTCCCAGCTCACGGGATCGAAGTCGCCGGACGGAGTGCGGCGGAGCGGCGCGAGGATTCGATCGGGGGACCGAACGCGCTCCACGTAGCTCAAGCCCTTGAGGCACACGCCTTCCGGCGTGGCATGATTGCCGGCATGCGGCTCGATGCGACGGATCTCCCCGTCCTCCACGTGTACCCGCATCCCGCAGGTGCTGTAGCAGTTTCTCGGGCAGGCCGTGGTGTACACGGGCATATCCGGATTCTCTCCTCGGGGGGAATCCCGCGTGCTCTCCGCCATGTTGCGTCGAGCCGGGGGATGCGGTCAACCGGCTGCCGTGTTCCGCCGCCGCCGGATCAGCACGAGCGCGTACACGGCCAGGTTGAAGGCGACGAGTAGCGAGCCGAGCCACACGTGGATGGCGGCCCAGTTCTCGGGATACAGCCATCCGCCGACGTAGTGTTCGATGAAGCCGCCCGAGTAACCCGCCTGGCCTGCCTCGGCCCGGAGGTCCTGCTCGAGCGGCGTGAGCGGGCAGATCCACCCGATGAGCTCCACCCCGGCGCCGTACAGGGCGCAGGGGATGTGAACGTACGCCCACCAGGGGCGCACGAGGCTGAGCAGCCCTCCGAGGCACACGAAGAGCACGAATCCGAAGTGGAGCAGTAGCACGGCATCGGCCATCCATCCGTACATGGACCTGCACCTCCGTGGATTTCAGTCGTTCTGCGTCTCGACCCGAACCTGTCGCACCGCCCCGGGGCCGATGGACCCAACGCCGCCTCTTCCGGTACACCAGACCGGGAGGATCTACTCATGAAGGCGATACGCATCGTACGGCCGGGCGAGCCCGACGTGCTCGAGCTGGTGGACATGGACGACCCGGTGCCCGCACCCGGGGAGATTCGGGTCGACGTGTACGCGACGGCGCTGAACCGGGCCGACCTCCTGCAGCGCAGGGGCGCCTATCCGGCTCCGGACGGGGCGCCCGACGACGTGCCGGGTCTCGAGTTCGCGGGTGTCGTCGAGGGTGTCGGCGACGGCGTGGACGAGTCCTCGGTCGGCTCGTGGGTCATGGGACTCGTCGGCGGCGGAAGCTACGCGGAGCGGCTCGTCACCGAGGCCAGCCACGTCGTCCCGATGCCGCAGGGGCTGCAGTTCGTCGAATGCGCGGCCCTTCCCGAGGCCTTCCTCACCGCCTATGACGCCCTGGTTCTGCAGGGAGGGCTGCGCCCCGGCCAGACGGTGCTGATTCACGCGGCGGGCAGCGGAGTCGGGACTGCCGCGATCCAGATCGCGCGGGCGTTCGGCGCGAAGAGGATCTTCGGCACCGCTTCGGCCGGCAAGCTGGAGGCGCTGGAAGAGCGCGGGCTGGGGCTCGACGTGCCGATCGATTACCGGCGGAAGTCGTTCCGGGACGTGATCCGAAGGGAAACGGATGGGCGGGGCGTCGACGTGATTCTCGACCTGGTGGGCGCCACGTACTGGACCGACAACATCGCCAGCCTGCGGACCCGCGGGCGGATCCTCCTCGTCGGTCTCGTCGGTGGGACGATGGCGCAGCTGAACCTCGGGGTGCTGCTTCGCAGACGCATCCACGTCATCGGCACCGTGATGCGCTCGAGAAGTACCGCCGAGAAGAGCGACCTCGCCGAGACGGCGCGGCGAGACCTCCTGCCCCGATTCGAGTCCGGCGACCTGTTCCCGGTGGTGGACCGCGTCTTCGAGCTCGGCCAGGCGGCTGCGGCCCACTCCTACATGGAGGAAAACCAGAACACCGGAAAGGTGGTGCTCCGGATCCGCAGCTGAGGTCCGATCAGCGGGCCGTTCAGCCTGGCACGCCCGCCGTCTGAGCCGACCTTCGGGGAAGGGGAGACTCGGGCTCGTCCGGCCCCGGAGGATCGATCTCCTGCAGCCCGACGATCCCCTCTTCCATCCACTCGAGCTCCCCGTCCAGGATCCGCCGCGCCATCCGGTAGGTCGGAACGTCGTCGTTCGAACGCATGTCCGCGAACAGGGCCCGTACGCGCCGACGGGCCATCCTGCAGTACAGATCCGCCAGCTCCACCGATGCCTCGGCGCCCTCGCGTCCGGTGCGGCGCATCATCTGGACCCGGCACACGACAGCGGCCATGGCGAAGAGCTCCGCGGCGATGTCGACGCCCCGGAAGAGCACCATCTGCTTGCGCTGCAGTCCGGCTCCGTGCCGGACCATCTTGTGGAAGAGCGTCCGGGCCAGGCGCCGCGAGTTCTTCTCCACGAACTTCAGGTGTCCCGAGAGGGCGCCGAAACGTCCGTACCCCCGGCGCCTCGGCACCCACTGCCGCGGATACCACAGGGAGTAGAAGCCGATCACCTTCGGCAGCAGCTTCAGCTTGCCGCCGAGCGACAGGTCGCCCTCCACGAGGGGGCCCGCCACTCGAAGGTGCTGATCCACCGCCTCCCTGGCGATGAACAGGCGCATGATCTCGCTGGAGCCCTCGAAGATCCGGTTGATCCGGAAGTCCCTCATCATCCGCTCGGCGGGCACGGGCTCTTCACCCCGGGCCACCCTGGAGTCGGCTCGCTCATACCCCCGGCCCCCGATCGCCTGGACCATCTCGTCCAGCACGATCCACCCCCGCTCGGTGTTGTACAGCTTGGCCAGTGCGGCCTCGAGCCGGATGTCGAAGTCACCGCGGTCGACCATCAGGGCGGACAGCTCGGCGACGGCTTCCATGGCCAGCGTCTCGGCCGCCGCGAACGCGATCTTCTGCGCGACCGCCTCGTGTCTGCCGACCGGCTGGCCCCACTGGACGCGCTCGTTGCCCCACTCGCGCATGAAGCGCAGCGCCGTCTTGCCGCTGCCGACGGCCACCGCGGGAATGGAGAGGCGCCCCGTGTTCAATGTGATCAGCGCGAGCTTGAGCCCCCGTCCTTCCTCCCACAGGAGGTTCTCGGCCGGCACCCGAACGTCCGTGAACCGGAAGTTCGCGTTCTCGATGCCTCCGATGCCCATGAAGTGGTTTCGTGCCGTGATCTCCACGCCGTCCCAGTCGGTCTCGACGATGAAGGCCGAAATCTTCCGGGTGTTCGGATCCCGGGCCATGACCACCAGGAGCTCGGCGACGGTTCCGTTGGTCGTCCAGAGCTTGTCTCCGTTCAGGACGTAATGCGTACCGTCTTCACTGCGCACGGCGGTGGTGCTCAGGCGGGCCGGATCGGAGCCCACATCTTCTTCCGTGAGAGCGAACGCGGAGATGGCGCCGGCCGCCAGGCGCGGCAGATAGCGCTGCTTCTGCTCGGGCGTGCCGAACATCTTCAGCGGCTGAGGAACGCCGATCGACTGGTGGGCGGAAAGAAGCGCCACGAGGCTCCCGTCGACGCTGCCGAGCGTGGCCATCACCTGATTGTACTCGGTCTGGCCGAATCCCATGCCGCCGTATTCCTCCGGGATCTTCAACCCGAAGGCTCCCATGCGGCGGAGCGCGTCGATCACCTCCGGGGGGATCTTCCGATGCCGGTCGATCGCCTCCGAGTCCACCGTGCGCAGGTATTCCCGCAGGTCCGCCAGGAACGACCGGCAACGATCGCCGATGAACTCATCCGGGTCCGGATACGGATCGATGAGGTCGAGCCGGAAGTCTCCGAGAAAGAGGTCGCGCACGAACGTCTCTTTCTCCCAGCTCTTCTGCCGGGCGGACTCGGCGACCCTACGGGCCTCTTCCTCGGTAACGTGGACCTTCGATCTCGGGGTCTGTGGTTCCGGTGCGGACATGTCATCCACTCATTCGTTAGGACGGCGACCGTTCGATCGCCTGTATTCTCAGGGCGAGCCAGGATGCGGCAGACCCGTGCGGACTGCCGGCCCGGGGGGTTCGAAACGTACCTCGTAAGGTATCATGCGGTCCCCCCGTTCGGCGACGCACCGCCCGTCTCCGCACGCGCGCCTCCGTTGTATACCGACGCGCCCCCCGGGTAGGTTCCGGGACATCGAAGCGGGCAGCCACCCATGAAGGAGCCGGCAACCGGGTGAAGGACGACACGAGGACGGGAGACCCCGACATTAAAGTCACGATCGCCGACCGGCTCTCGGACACGCGCCGGCGGACGCTGGAGATCGTACGGCCCGTCTCGGACGAGGGACTGCGCCGGCAGCACTCCGAGCTCATGAGCCCCATCGTGTGGGATCTCGGCCACATCGCGGAATTCGAGAACCTGTGGCTCGTCCGCAGACTGGGCCAGGCGGCAGGGGAATCGGACCTGCCGCAGACCTTCGACGCGATGCGGACGCCGCGGGCAGATCGGGATGCCCTGGACCTGCCGGACCGGGAGGCCGTGCTTCGGCGTCTGTCGGAAGTACGGGAGCGAGCCCTCGATCGGCTCGACCGGGTGGATCTGGTCGGGGCCACGAGTCGCCTTCTCGAACGGGGTTTCGTGTACGAGCTGGTGCGCGAGCACGAAGCTCAGCACCAGGAGACGATCCTTCAGACGCTCATGCTGATGACCACCGAACGCTACGCACCGGGGTCGAGCCGCCAGTTCGACGAGCCCGGCGCCCGCCCGGTCGGGGAGATGGTGGAGGTCCCGGAAGGACCGTTCGATATGGGTGCGGAGAGCGGCTTCGCGTACGACAACGAGCGTCCTCGGCACCGGGAAGACATAGGCAGGTTCGAGATCGGGCGCTTTCCCGTCACCAACCGCGAATACGTCGAGTTCATCGCGGCGGGCGGATACGAGGAGAGAGCCCTGTGGACGGACGCCGGTTGGGAATGGAGACATGCCGCCGGGCTGTCGGCGCCCCTGTACTGGTCCCTTCCCGGTCGGGGCCGGGAGTTCTGCACCGGCGAGGCCCGGGAAGCCTCCCGAGCCGGCGGCGCCGGCGCCTGGGAGCGGCGTACCTCCAAGGGCACCGCGCCCCTCCGCCCGCATGAGCCCGTGATCCACGTGTGCTACCATGAAGCTGCGGCCTTCGCGCGGTTCGCCGGAGGCCGCCTCCCGAGCGAGAGGGAGTGGGAGAAGGCAGCGGCCTGGGACCCGGGATCCGGAACCTCTAGCCCCTATCCGTGGGGAGCCGGGGAACCGACGGCCGAGCTGGCGAACCTGGACGTGGAGTCGTTCGGGCCGGCGCCGATCGGTTCGTTCGGTGCAGGGCGAAGCCCGGTGGGATGCGAGCAGATGCTCGGCGACGTGTGGGAGTGGACGTCGTCCCCGTTCGCCGGCTACGCCGGATTCGAGGCCTTTCCGTATCGGGAGTACTCGGAGGTGTTCTTCGGAGACGAGTACCGGGTGCTTCGCGGAGGGTCCTGGGCCACCGATCGCGGCGTGGCCCGGAACACGTTCCGGAACTGGGACTATCCCATCCGCCGCCAGATCTTCGCCGGTCTGCGCGTCGCGAGGTCGCGGACACGGTGACCGACTCGGGCTACGCGGGAAGGATCGTTCTCCGCGACACGCTGGCCGACCGGGAGAGCCCGTTCGACCTGGCGGCCGACGCGGCCGCCGGCCTGTCGAGCCGGCCACGCACCCTGCCTTCCAAGTACTTCTACGACGCGCGCGGCTCACGGCTGTTCGAAAAGATCACCCGACTGCCCGAGTACTATCTGACGAGAGCGGAGACCGAGATCCTCGGCCACGAGGCGGGGCCCGTCGTCGAGGCGGTACGACCCCGGGTCCTGGTCGAGTTCGGTTCCGGGGCCGCGGCCAAGACGCGGATTCTCCTGGATGCCATGTCGGCGCGCGGACTCCTCGAGGGGTATGGTCCCGTCGACGTGAGCGCCGACGCATCGCGCCGCGCTGCAGGCGCGCTCGTCCGGGACTATCCGGAGCTTCGCGTCGAGGGGGTGATCGGGGACTTCGAGCGGCCGGACGAGCTGCCGTTCACCGGCCGACCGCGTCTGCTCGCCCTCCTCGGATCGACCGTCGGCAACCTCGAGACCGGGCAGGCGGAGGCGTTCCTGCGGGGAGTGCGGTCACAGATGACGCCGGGAGATGCGTTCCTGATCGGGTTCGATCTCGTGAAGGACCGGGAGACGCTGCTACGTGCCTACGACGACCCGGCAGGCGTGACCGCCCTGTTCAACCTGAACATGCTGCGCGTGCTGAACCGGGAGCTGGGCGCGTCGATCGACGTGGACGGGTTCAGACACCGCGCCATCTGGAACGAAGCCCGCTCGAGGATCGAGATGCATCTGGAGTCGCGGACGGACCAGCGGCTGAGGATACCGGCCATCGGCATCGACGTGCGGCTCGAAGCGGGAGAGACGATTCGGACCGAGCTGTGCCACAAGTACACGCGGGAATCGGCCGGCCGGCTGCTCGAGGCGGCTAATCTTCGGGTCACCCGATGGCGCACGGACGCCGGCGGACGGTTCGCCCTCGCCCTGGCCCGACCTGTCGGCTAGAAGCGGGGCATCACGGTGAGCCGGAACAGCCGGCTCGCTCCGGGATTCCTTTCCTGGATGTCGACGTACTCGGCCTGGAAGAGGTTGGAGATCTTGCCCATCACGACCCAGCTTCCGAGCTGATAGGTGAGCCGGAGATCGAACACGGACACCGGCCCCCGCGGATCCAGGGGATAGGCCAGCACCGCCTCCACCTTGCTCCGATACACGTAATCGACCGCAATCAGCTCGCGGAACCCGGACACGGTGACCGTCACGTTGTTCGGTGACCGGTAGGGCAGGGGGTCACCGGTCGCCTCGTCTTCCGTGTTGAGGTAGAGGTAGTTGGCCTTCAGGCCGAGCATGTCATCGAGCAGGCCCACCTGGATGCCGGCGTCCAGACCTGCCACCCGCGCCCGCTCCACGTTCTGGAACTGGAAGGTGAACAGCTGTCCCGACAGCGGCGACGGTTCGATCAGGTCGTCGAACAGGTTGTAGAAGATCGCCGCGTCGAGCCGAAGCCAATCCCCGATCCAACTGGTCGTTCCGATCTCGCCCGACCACGCCCTCTCGCCCCTCAGCGCCAGGTTGGGAATGACGCGAAAGCCGAACTGCGTCGTTTCCGTGTACTGCTCCGCGGCGCTCGGCGCCCGGTATCCTCGGCTCACGGAGGCACGCAGGCTGACGCGCTCGGACGGGAGATAGACGGCTCCAAGGCGCGGGCTGGGCACGAAATCCGATTCCGCCGACGTGGCGCCGTGATAGTCGAGCCGGAGACCGGCCACTCCGCGGAAGCGATCGGAGATTCGGAATTCGTCCTGGCCGTATATGCCCAGGTCCACGATGGACGGATCGACCACCAGGACGTCCGAATTCACGCCCGTCCACGAGGCCTCCACTCCCGCGGTGGCGGCGTGCGTCAGCGACGGCGCGAAGTCGAGCTGCGCATCGGCCGTCAGCCGGCTGCTGTTGTGCCCGTTGTCACTGTCGTGGAAGTGGTTCTGCACCTTGTTGTAGTTGAACGACGGCATCACCTTCAGCGAGGTGCGCTGCTCCATGATCGGCCGCAGGGTGGCCCCGACCGTGAGGTTCGACTCGCTGAGCCAGTCCCCCAGCTCCTCGGGCTCGACCTCGAGCGGCTGGTCCTCCGACAACCAGGTGTAGAAGACGTCCGACTTGCGCTGCGTCCAGGAGACGAACGCGTCGACCGGTCGCTCCGAGTCCGGGTCGAAGACGGTCTTCAGGCGGGCCTGCCAGCGCGAGTACTGTCCGTTCTGACGAAAGCCGTCCGAGTCGTCCACTCCCAGGTAGACGGTGGTTCCGACGCCGGAGACTCGCCTCGAGTGCTGCATCCCGACTCCGGCCATGCTCAGGGTCTCGTCGGTGAAGCTGTACGGAGTGTCGTACGCTCCGTAGTAGGCCCGGACGAGCGTCTCGGGTCGCTCCGGGGGCACATCCGTGATCACGTTGACCACGCCCCCGAGTGCGCCGGTGCCGTACAGGGACGAGTGAGGTCCCTTGACGATCTCCACCCGCTCGACGTCCAGCAGCGGGAGGACCTCGAAGTCGGCCTCGGATCCGACACCGTTGAGCATCCGGTGGCCATCGAGGAGGAGCAGGACCCGGCTTCCGACGCCGCGCGAGATCCCCGAGGAGCCGCGGATGTCCAGCTGACCGTTGTTCGAGACGACGCCCTGCGCGAAGGGGAGCGCCTCCCCGACGTTGTTCACGTTCCGGTCCTCGACCTCGCGTGCGTCCATCACCGCCACGCTGACCGGCGATTCGTCCGGCCGCTCACGGCTTCGGCTGGCCGTGACGACGAGGCCCGGAACGGCGATCACCGATTGGGTCAGGTAGGGTTCGATCTTCGTCGCGCCGCCCTCCCGAACGACGACGTCGGGCACCGTGAGCGGCTCGTATCCCGGCGCGGTGATCCGAATCGTATACGTGCCCGGGCTCACCCTGAGAATGCTGAAGCGTCCGGCGTCATCGGTGAGGACGCCGAGGCGCGTGCCCGTGAGCTGGACGGTGGCCTGACTCACGGCCGCGCTGTCGGAGGTCGCCAGCACCCGGCCCTCGATCGAGCTTTCGGTCTCCTGCCCGTGCAGTCCGCCGGGGATCGCCGCCAGGCACACGACCGCCGCAGCCACGGCCAGGCCGAGCCGGGACGAGATTCCGAGACCGGAAGGGTCGACGATCATCGTCGCCGCGCGAGGCCTCAGTCGGTGCTCTGCCAGACGCTCAGCACCTGGACTCCGGCCGTGGTCACATCGACGGTGAGGGTCCCTCCCGACAGCGAGTAGGTGCCGACCCCCTGGAACCCGCCCGCGTTGTCCGATTCCTGCGTCCACGTGTCGCCGTCGATCGCGTAGGTACCGGTGTCCACCGTGTTGATCGGACCCGTCGGACTCGGAAGGGTCAGGTTGATCGAATACGTGGTCTGTGTCAGCACCAGAGTTCCGGACGCTCCCTGGTCCGGACCGACCGTGATGCCACCCTGAGTGACGGACACGAGCGTGTAATTGCCGGAGAGGTTGACCTCGTTCGGCGGATTCGTGCCGTTGTCATCATCATCGTCGCTGCAGGCGGCAACGGAGCCGACCAGCGCCAGGAGTGCGACGAGCAGCGGTGCGCGGAGGGAGCGAAGTCTCATGGTCAATCCTCACCATTCGGGTAGGGTCCGCCCGCGGGCGGACCTGTCGGTGCAACGAGCGCCTCGGGAGGCGTTTCCATCGCAAAAATAAGGCGGCGGTCTGAGGTTCCGCCACCTGAGCGCGCCCTGCTTCGAAAAGGGCGCCTCCCGCCGATCGACGGGAGGCGCCGGTGCCTCGGGTCTAGAGCTGCTTCACTTCTTCCAGGAGCCGGCCGATCGAGTCCGCCGCGTCTCCGAAGAACATCATCGTGTTGCGCAGGTAGAAGAGCTCGTTGTCGAGCCCGGCGAAACCGGGGTTCAGGCTCCGCTTCATCACCACGCAGTGCTTCGCCCGGTCAACCTCGATGATCGGCATCCCGTACAGGTCGCTGTCCGGATCGTCTCGCGCCGCCGGGTTCACCACGTCGTTCGCGCCGACCACCAGGCAGCAGTCCACGTTGGCGATGTCGGGGTTCACGTCCTCCGGCTCGTAGAGCTGGTTGTACGGGACGTTCGCCTCGGCGAGTAGCACGTTCATGTGCCCCGGCATCCGTCCCGCCACCGGGTGAATCACGTACTTCACGGTCACGCCGCGGGACTCGAGATTGTCGCACAGCTCACGCAGCTTGTGCTGCGCCTGGGCGACCGCGAGACCGTACCCCGGCACGATCGCTACCTGTTTCGCGTAGGCGAGGAGCATGGCCACGTCGTCGGCCTCGGCCACGTTCACGTCGGCCATGGTTCGCTTCTCGCCCTTGGCCTTCGGGCCACCGGCCGTGGTCTCGCCGAAAGTGCCGAAGATCACGTTGGCCAGCGAGCGGTTCATGGCCTTGCACATGATCCGGGTGAGGATCAGGCCGGAGGCGCCGACCAGGGCACCCGATATGATCAGGGCGTTGTTGCTCAGCACGAAGCCGGCCGCAGAGGCCGCCAGACCCGAGTAGGAGTTCAGGAGCGACACCACGACCGGCATGTCGGCCCCCCCGATCGGGATGACCAGCAGCACACCGAGCAGCATCGCGGCTGCCCACAGCGCGAAGTAGACGAGGTCCACGGTGGCCGCATCGGAGGCCCGGATCGCATCCGGCGTCATGACGACCAGGAACGCCATCATGGCCAGGATGCCGAGGAAGAGGATCGCGTTGAGGAACTGCTGGCCCGTGAACTTGACCGCCTTCTCGGTCACCACGCCCTGCAGCTTGCCGAACGCGACCAGGCTGCCCGAGAAGGTGACGGCGCCGATCAGGGTGCCGAGCATGATCGAGATCGATCCGTCGAGCGGGACGTCGGCCGTACCGGCCACGCCCATCGAGTACCGGAAGAACTCGGCGGCGGCCACGAGGCCGGAGGCGAGGCCTCCGAAGCCGTTGAACAGGCCCACCATCTGCGGCATGGCGGTCATCTTCACCAGGCGGGCCATGAAGCCGCCGACCACGGCGCCGATGATCAGCCCGCCGATGATCCACTGCCACGTCATCATCTGCTCGCCGACCAGCGTGGCCACGATCGCCAGCAGCATACCGATCGCTGCCAGCTGGTTGCCCCCACGAGCCGTGTCGGGATGGCTGAGTCGTTTCAGCCCGAGTATGAACAGCACCGCCGAGAGCAGGTAGGCGAGCTGCATGAAGAGAACTCTGGTTTCCATCTATCTGCCTCGGGTTTCGCTAGTTCGTGTCGGTGTCCCGCCGGAACATCTGGAGCATCCGGTCGGTGACCATGAATCCTCCCACCACGTTGATGGTCGCCGAGATCACGGCCACCATCCCGATGATGTCGAACATCGTGCCCTCTCCCATGCCGGCGATCACCAGGGCGCCGACGATGGAAATGCCGGAGATCGCGTTCGATCCCGACATGAGGGGCGTGTGCAGGGTGGGGGGGACCTTCGTGATGACCTCGAAGCCGACGAACATCGCCAGCACGAAGACATACACGCTGATGAGAATCGTTCCGGTCATTGCTGATACCTCACATTCCCGTCGTGCGTCACCGCGATCGCGGTGGTGATTTCTTCGTCGAGGTCGATGACGATGGCGCCCTCGTCGTTCATGATGTGCTGCAGGAGCACCGATACGATGCGCGCGTACATCAGGCTCGCATGCACCGGAAGCGATGCGGCCAGGTCGGTCTGACCGAGAATCAGCACCTCGTGCCGTTCCACCGTCTCGCCCTTCACCGTGAGCACGCAGTTGCCACCCGTCTCGGCGGCCAGGTCGACGATCACCGATCCGGGCCGCATGCCGCGAACCATCTCTTCGGTGATCAACTTCGGTGCGGGCCGGCCCGGAACGAGCGCGGTCGTCACCACGACGTCCGACTTCGCGATGTGCTCGGCGAGGAGCTGCTGCTCGCGTTCTTCCTCCTCCTCGGACACTTCCTTGGCGTACCCGCCCTCGGTCTGCATGTCGTCCGAGGCGCCCTCCCACTCGACGAACTTCGCTCCGAGGCTCTGGACCTGCTCCTTGGTCTCGGGACGGATGTCGAAGCCTTCGACGACGGCTCCGAGGCGTCGCGCCGTCGCGATGGCCTGAAGCCCCGCCACGCCGGCACCGATGATGAACACGTTCGCGGGGGGAATCGTCCCCGCCGCCGTGGTCAGCATCGGGAAGAACTTGCTCGCCGCTTCGGCCCCGCGGATCACCGCCATGTAACCCGCTACGGTGCTGAACGCGGACAGGCAGTCCATCCGCTGGGCCAGCGTCGTCCGCGGCATCAGCTCCATGGCGAAGGAAGTGACGCCCCGCTCCGCGAGGCGCTGCAGGACGTCGAGGTTCTGGTTGGGCCTCATCTGGGCCAGGAACAGGGCGCCGGACGGGATCAACTCCACCTCGTCCGTGCCATCGTCCCGCGTCAGCGGGCCGTTGATCTTCGCGACCACGTCGGCGCCCTCGAACAGCGCCTTCGGGTCGGCCACGATCTCGGCGCCGGCTTCGCGGTATTCGTCGTCTGTGAAGGAAGCCCCAAGTCCGGCCCCGCTCTCGATGACGAACTGAATGTCGTCCGAGGACAGACGCTTGATCGCCTGCGGGGTCATGGACACGCGCCGATCCTGCGGCGTGTGCTCCTTCGGGACAGCTATACGCATGGGTGTTCGCTCTCGTGTAGGGTTGAAACGCGGCCCTTGCCGGGTTCACCGGGGGCCATCGACGCGGACCCGGTCGGGATCCGCCCCCCGACCGCGATTCCTGTGAGCACGAGTCCCACCGTGGGTAGCGAGAAGCGTGCCGTGAGGACGCCGGCCGGGACAAGCCGACCCGCGCCCGCGATTGCGGTGGGGCATGCCGGAAACGTGCTGATTGTCTTACCTTTCTGAGGATCAGGCGCCCTTCGGAGCGGACGCCGCGGCTCGACCTCGGTCCGGTGGCGGGTCAAGCTATCTCACGGCGGGACAAAGTGACAAGTGGAGGAGAGGACGATGCGATTTCCTGTGCTGGCGGTCTTGCTGATTCTGGCCCCGGGCGCGAACTCCGCGGTGGCTCAGACCGCCGCGGCACCGGCCGCCTCCGACCAGGTTCGCCAGGCGGTGCTCGCGGCCCCGCCGTCGCTCCGGGAGGACGCCACCGTGCTCGGATACGGAGGTGAACCGCGACCGGATGATGCTCTCACGGTTCTGCGCGAGGGGACGAACGAGCTGATCTGCCTGGCCGACGATCCCTCCGCGGAGGGCTTTCACGTGGCCTGCTACCAGAGCTCGCTCGATCCGTACATGCGCCTCGGCCGCCACCTCCGCGAGCAGGGCCGGGACCGCTCGGAGGTCATGGATGCGCGGTACGCGGCCCTGGAGGACGGTACGCTGGCCATGCCGGCGCGAGCCGTTCTCTATTCGATCACTTCCGATGCCGGACCCGGGGACCTCGAGGGAGCGCGCAGACTCGTCGTGGTGTACGTTCCCGGAGCGACGACGGCCGAGACCGGCCTTCCCGGCCGGCCGGAGGGAGACGTGCCGTGGCTCATGCTCCCCGGCACGCCGTGGGCTCACATCATGATCGGCCGCTGAGGGCGCGCCCGTCATCCGAGGGCGCCGGGGACCGATCCCGTGTCAGGGGGGACCTTGCCCAACTTCACGCGCCACCAGATCGCATACAACCTTCTGAGCGCTCTGCGCGGGGCAGGGCTCGGTGTCCGCGACGAGTTCGAGGGTCGACAGGAGCCGTCGTCCTGGTTCTTCCGCTGCCTGGCCTACGATCAGTCCGAGCTGGACATCATGGAGTCCGGGGCCATCGATGCCCTGCACGCTCCGTCGGCCCTGGTCGAGCTGTCCCTGGATGAGGTGGCCGTGGCCGCCGCGGCGATCGGTCCCGAGGGCCTTCTCTCCTACCTGACCTGGGAGGCGGAGGAGGAGGTGTTCGGTGGGGAGTCGGACCGATCGGACCGGTCGGCTTCCAGTCTCGCCTTTCACCCCGATGTGCAGCTGGGATACCTGGCCCTGGACGTGGCTCCGCCGACGCTGTGGATGGAGGAACGCACCTCCGACCCGGAGTCGGACGAGACGCTGGCCCGCAGACTGGCCGTGATGGCGCAGGAAACGGGCAGCGCCTGCGACGCCGTCGAGGTCCACATCGAGGGAGCGCTCGATGCCTCCGACGACGGCTGGTCCGGCCGGACGGCCGAAGTGAGGCCGGCGGGGGTATCCGTGCACTTCACCTTCGAGATCCCCCTGGCCGGCACGGGGGAGCGGGAGCTGTCGACGCGGTTCGACGAGAGCGCGCGCACCGCAGCCGCCGCGATCGAGGGGATGCGGCTCGTCTTCCAGAGGCTGTCGGCGGGCGAGCGCTAGCCCGGGATTCGGGGCGACGCGGCCGTACCCCTCTCAGTTCATCGAGGTCGGGTGTCCGCGCGCCGCGAGCACGCTGTCCACGGCGGATCGGAAGGTCTGCAGCGGCACCGTGCCGCGGATCGCCACGCTGTCTCCGACGACGAAGAACGGAGTGCTCGACACCCCCGCCGCGATCGCCGACTCGTAGTCACGTACCTGAAGGGGAGCGGTCTGATCGTTCCGGAGGCAGGACGCGAAGCTCTCCTCGTCGATCCCGATGCCGGCCGCCCAGGAGCGGAACAGTGCGTTGGGGTCCGTGGCCTCCTTCCATTCGTTCTGCCGCTCGAACAGCACGTCGTGCATGGGCCAGAAACGCCCCGCCGCGCCGGCGCAGAACGCGGCTTCGATCGCCGGCCAGGCCCGCGGATGGCTCGAGTTGGGGAAGGAGATCCAGACGTATCGCACCAGGCCCGTCCGTACGTACAGGCTGTCGATGGCCCGATACGACTCCACGAAGAACCGCGCACAGTACGGGCACTCGAAGTCCGAGATCTCGACGATGCGGATCGGGGCGTCCGCCGATCCCTTCACTCGCGCCCGGTCCGCACGCTCGAGGATGACCGACTGCGTGGGCGGCACCGCGACCTCGGACCCGGACTGCGCGACGGCGGACCCCGGCGCCGCCGCCGACAGAGCGAGGACGCCGATCGCCGCCCGCAAGGCCCGACGTGCACTCACCCGGACAGCCCGGACAGCACTTCCGCGGCGTGCTCGGCAGGCTTCACCTTGCGATAGGCCGCCTCCACCCGTCCGTCCTCCCCGATCACGAAGGTGGAGCGGAGCACTCCCTCGTATTCCCGGCCATACATCTTCTTCTTGCCCCAGGCTCCGTAGGCTTCCGCCACGCTGTGGTCCTCGTCGGCCAGCAGCGGAAAGTTGAGGTCGTACTTGTCCCGGAAGCGTTCGTGCGACCGGACGGAGTCCGGGCTCACGCCCAGAACGACCGCGTTCCGCTCCTCGATCTCGGGAAGGGCGTCGCGGAAGCCGCAGGCCTCTCGGGTGCAACCGCTGGTGTCGTCCTTGGGGTAGAAGTAGAGCACGACCTTCCTGCCTCGAAGGTCGCTCAGCCTCACCACGTCGCCGCGGTCGGACGGTAGCTCGAAGTCCGGAGCGGCATCTCCCACCTGTATCATGTCGACCTCTCAGGCTCGAATGGGTTCTGGTTATCGGGTGTCCGGCTGTTCTGCGTCCGGCGCGGATGCCAGACGATCGTATTCCTCCGCCAGGATCGTCCACGCCGCGCGGACGGAGGCCCCGGTGCTCCTCGCGCTGCCCACCGCGAGCCGGATCGCGTAGTGCCCCCCGACGAGAGTGTGCGAGAGGAATACGGGGCCTCGACGGTTTACCGCCTCGAGGAGCCGGCGGTTCCATGCATCGGGGTCGGCAGCGGCGGAGCCGGACGGCGGCAGGCTTCGAAACACGATGAGCGAGAACGGGTGCGGGGCGACGAGCTCGAACCGTTCGTCCGCCTCGATCCACTCGGCGAGCGAATCGGCGCTCGCGATGTGCGACCGGATCCGGGCCCGGATCGCCTCCGCTCCCTCCAGCCGGAATTGGAACCACAGCTTGAGCGCACGGAAGCGGCGCCCGAGCGACAGACCGATATCCATCAGGTTCGCTCCGTCTTCCTGGCTGCGCAGGTACTCCGGGGTGAGACTCAGGGGCCTCCGCATGGCGGCGTCATCACGGTACAGGAGAATGCTGCAGTCGATCGGTGTGGACATCCACTTGTGCGGGTTGAGCACGATGGAGTCGGCCCGCTCCCACCCTTCGAACTCCCGGCTCTTCTCAGGCAGCGAAGCGGCCGGGCCCGCGTAGGCCGCATCGACGTGCAGCCACAGGCCCGACCGTTCGCACACCGACGCCACCCGGGCGACCGGGTCCACGCTCGTCGTCGACGTCGTTCCGATCGTGGCGCAGACCATCACCGGGGTCCGTCCGGCACGACGGTCTTCCTCGATCGCCCTCTCGAGCGCCTCCGGGACCATTCGCAGCTCGTCGTCCACCGGGATGCGCCGCAGCTGGTCCAGTCCGAGGCCCGCCGCGAGCGCGGACTTGTCGAGAGAGCTGTGCGCCTCCTGTGACAGGTAGAGCACGCAGGGACCGACGTCGTCGCGACCGGCGAGGCCGCGGTGCCGCACGTCGGGCACCGCTCGTTCCCGGGCGGCGAGCAGTGCCGTGAACGAGCTGCTCGAAGCCGTGTCGAGGATCAGGCCACGAAACGCCTCCGGCAGGCCGACGAAGCCTCGAACCCAGTTCACCACGGTCTCCTCGAGCTCCGTGGCGGCCGGGGAGGTACGCCAGAGCATCGCGTTCTGGTTGAGCTCCGCCGCCAGGAACTCGGCCAGGACCCCCGCATCCGTGGTCGAGCTGCAGAAATAGGCGAAGAAGCCGGGATGGTTCCAGTGCGTGAGACCGGGGAGGAGCAGAGAGTCGAGGTCCCCCAGCACGGCTTCGAGGTCCCCGGGTTCCTCGGGAGGCTGGCCGGGCAGCGAGGCGGCCACCTCGCCGGGCTCGACCCGCGGAAGAACGGGAAGATCAGGCAGACGCCTGCGGTATTCGGCGATCCACCGCGCAGCCTTTCCGGCCGCATCGGTGAAGCTGTCCCTGGGCACGTTCGACGCTCCCGGCCGCTCGGGCGCCCGCCGAACCGGGTTCCGCCTCCGCTCACCCGTGGCGCCGGACGCTCACCGGCCTACCTTGTGTGTTCCATGACCGCCCAGAATGATCCGACGGACATCGCGACCCTTCTCGACGGCTTCCAGCAGGCCATCGAGGAAGAGGTCCTGGCGATCGAACAGGACCTCGCCCGCCGGGGGCTGGATCAGCCCGTCGTGGCCGCGGGTGGCTACGAGGCCGTCATCGAGGCCTCGGGCTTCGCGTACGACTGGACTCTCCCGCCCGGAAGGTACGCCATCCGCACGGACGATGCAGTCCGCGTTGCCTGCCAGGACTCGGAAGTCCAGGGGTTCGTGGGTCGGTGGGATCCATCCAACCGTACGGTGCGCGTCCACCTTCCCGAATCGCTCGGCAAGCTCGCCGGGCCCGCCGAGCTGCGGTTCGATCCGACCTGGCTGCTGTCGGCCCTGGCCGGACGACTGGCCTCGATCGGCGCCGACCCGGAGGCCTATCACACGGAAACTGCGCTGCGGCTGTTCGGTCTGCAGTACCCGGAGACGGGAGAGCGCGACGTGCCCCGGGCGAAGCGGGATGGGCTCAACGATGGACAGCTCACGGCACTCGGCAGGATCCTGGGCAGCCGGACCCAGCTCGTATGGGGCCCACCGGGTACCGGGAAGACCCTGCTGCTCGGGCAGGCCGTGGCAGAGCTCGCGCGGGATGGACGGGTGCTGGTCGCTGCGACGACCAATACGGCGGTGGACCAGGTGGCGCGTCGGATCGCCGAAGGCATGGGAGCCGCGGCGGCGGCGGACGGACGCATCCTCAGGCTCGGGGCGGGCTACCGACCGGATGGCGACCTGGATCTCTCGCTGGAGGCGACCCTCGGTAGGCAGGAGGCGCGCGATCCCGGCCGCCTGACCCGCTTGCTGGAAGAGCTCGAGGCGGAGCTCGGACTGCGTCCGGATCGGGGTGCGCCCGCCGGCCCGCATCAGCGGTACGCCGCCCTCCTCGCCCGCGCACGCGGCTCCGGATCGACCGGGGCCCTGTCCAGAGCCGGACTGGTCCTCGGAGAGCTTCAGCGGGTACGGGCCCGGTTGCTCGCCCGGGCGGACGTGATCGCCACCACGTTCGCTCACCTCACGCTCCGCGAAGACCTCTGGGCCCATCGGTTCCGGGCGTTCGTGGTCGACGAGGCCAGCGCCGCTCCGCTTCCGTACGTGTTCGCCGGGGCCTGCCTCGCGTCGGACCGCGCCGTGGGAGTCGGAGACTTCCAGCAACTCCCCGCCGTCGTGCGGTCGAGTCGAGGCGAGGCGGCCCGCTGGCTCGGCCGCGACATCTTCCGGCAGTCCGGGACCATCGATCCGGAAAGGGGTCGTAGTCTGCCGGACCCGAACGATGCGCTGTGCTCGATGCTCACGGAACAATACCGGATGGCGCCGGAGATCCGCCGGCTGGTAAGCGAGCTCTTCTACGGTGGCCGACTCGTGGATGCGCCGTCGGTGACCTCCGGTGCCGGGGAGCTCGCTCCTCTCGTCCTGGTGGACACGTCGGGTCTCGAACCGGTGGTGGAGCGTGACGAGGGGTCGCGCGCCAACGCCGCCCACGTCGAGACGCTGGTCCGGCTCCTCGAGCTCCTCGGGAGATCGGGTGTCTCGGACGTCGGTGTGGTCACCCCGTACCGTCTCCAGTCACGTCGCATTTTTCAGCAGGTGAGATCACGGCTTGGGCGTTCGGCTCCGCGGGACCTGGAGATCGCGACCATCCACCGATTCCAGGGTAGGGAGAAGACGGCGGTGATCGTCGATACCGTCGATGGTCCACCGGGGGCCAGCTGGTTCCTGAACGAGCGACGCAACCCCGACTTCCCGCGACTCCTCAACGTGGCCCTCTCCCGCAGTCGTCAGGCGCTCATCCTGATCGGAAGCCCGGAGGGGCTGCGACGCGTGCTCCCGGAGGACGCGTTGCTCCTGCAGGTCGTGGAGGCGATACGGCGCGATGGCGTGAGGCTCGAGGCAGCTCGTATCGCAGGTGCCGCCTCGAGTCTGTGGCGTCCGTGAGCCCGAAAGCGGACGGTGACCGGGGCGTTGCGACACCTCCAGGGAGGGGAACCGCCGGACATTCGACAGGTTCTTCTCAGCGCGTACCGAAAAAGCAAGGAATACCGGACGAAGTTTTCAAAAAATGTCAATTGCCTTCCTCGCAGGGGTTGATAAAAAATCAGAGAATTGTATAATGGTTTCGTGCCGCGGAGGAGGCACCGGTATTGACCGGCAAGCCGCTGCACCGAAGGAGCGACGACGGGCTGCCCGGAGCGGGTGACTCAGCTCCCCGTGAGCGAGAGAAGCTGCACAGCTGACCGGGCGAACGGTACCAGAGCCTGTCGACTCTTGGAAGGATAGCGCAACCGACCAAGAACAACGCCACGGTGCGGAAAACAAATCCTCCCTCAGCCCCTGGGACTCTTCGGAGTTGCCGGGGGCTGAGTACATCTACCCCGCGAGCTGGGCCGCTCGAACCCACGGGGGCCCTTTCGAATCCCACCTTTCACGAGGTGCGGCTGCGCCCCGTCCGGGTCGGCCCGGGACCGCGTGCACTCCTCCTGCGTCGGCACCCGCATCGCGGCGCGCACACACATCAGGTTTTTCAAAAACTCGCATGTGGACAGTTTGTGGAAACGATGTGGAAAATGGAGAAATCGATGGATTCCGGTGCAGGAAGTGGCAGCGCGTGGCACCTTTGATGTCTTTCCACAGGGTGGGGAAAGAGAAGGGAAGCGAGCGGTTACGTGCCCAGGTGCTGCGCGGAGGATCGAGGTGAGAGTCATCGTCCAGAGAGTGGAGCGGGCTTCGGTCTCCGTGGAAGGCCGCAGGATCGGTGAGATCGGTTCGGGACTTCTGGTGCTGGTCGGATTCCGGGAGGGGGATGGGCCGGACGAGCTGGCCTGGATGGCCGGCAAGCTGCCGGGCCTGAGGATCTTCGCCGATGCGGAGGGCCGCATGAACCGCGACGTGCGCGAGGTGGGGGGCGAGATGCTGATCGTGTCCCAGTTCACCCTGTATGGCGATGTCACGAAGGGCAGGCGCCCCTCCTTCATCGAGGCAGCCGCCCCGGAGCGGGCGCGGGAGCTGTACGACGCCTTCGTCGACCTCTGTCGGGCGGGCGTGGTCCCGGTGGCCACCGGAGAGTTCGGGGCCGTGATGAAGGTCTCACTCGTCAACGATGGACCGGTCACCCTGGTGCTCGAGCGATGAAGCTGGTCCTGGCGTCGGAGTCTCCCCGCCGAAGCAACATCCTCGGCCTGCTCGGCCTGGAGCACGAGGTGCGGCCCTGTGCGATCGATGAGACGGTCCTTTCCGGCGAGGCGCCCGGGGAGGCGGCGCGACGTCTGGCCGCCCGGAAGGCGGAGGTCGCATTGGCCCGGAATGGAGAGCTCGTGCTGGCGGCGGACACGCTCGTCGTGCTCGGGACCGAGATCCTCGGCAAGCCGGGCAGTCCAGCGGAAGCGGTCCGGATGCTTCGACGTCTGCAGGGACGCTGCCACGAGGTGTTCACCGGAGTGGCGCTGAGGATGGGCGATCGGATCGAGGTCGATTTCGCCGTGACCCGGGTGTGGTTTCGGTCGGTTGATGCGGCCGAATGCGAGGAATACGTTGCGACCGGCGAACCGCTGGACAAGGCCGGGGCCTACGGAATCCAGGGGCTCGGCGCGGCGCTCGTCCGGCGGATCGATGGAGAGTACTTCAACGTCATGGGCCTGCCCGTGCAGCTTCTGCTCTCGCTTCTCGAGCGGTACGGCCTTCGCTTCGCGTACGGAAGGTTGGAGGCGCTGTGAACGATCGTCGTGCGGCGGGCCGTCCGTGAACGGGACACGCGTTCTGGCCATCGACCAGGGGACCACCGGGAGCCGGGCGGTGGTGCTGGATCGCGAGGGCCGCACCCTCGGCTCCTCGTACCGGGAGTTCGCGCAGTACTTTCCCGAGCCCGGACGCGTCGAGCATGACGCCGAGGAGATCTGGGCCTCCGTGCTCCGGACGACCCGCGAGGCCCTCGAGTCCTCCGGATCCCGCGCCACCGATCTCGCCGCCATCGGGATCACGAACCAGCGCGAGACCACCGTGCTGTGGGACCGCGCCAGCGGACGCCCGGTGGCGCCCGCGATCGTCTGGCAGGACCGGCGGACGGCCGACCGCTGCGCCGAGCTGGTTCGGCTCGGCCACGAGCCGGAGATCCGGACCCGGACCGGACTGGTGGTCGACCCCTATTTCTCGGCGACGAAGATCGAGTGGCTTCTCGAGCGGGATGGCGACCTGCGCCGCCGGGCCGAAGCGGGGGAGCTCGCCTTCGGCACGGTGGACAGCTGGCTCATCTACCGCCTGACCGGTCATCGCGTGCACGCCACGGACCCGACCAACGCCTCCCGCACGCTGCTGTACTCGCTGGATGGTGGGGACTGGGACCCGTGGCTTTGCGATCTGTTCGGCGTCCCCGGGGAGCTGCTGCCGGAAGTGCGGAACTCCTCGGGGGATTTCGGGGTGACGGACCCGGACCTGCTCGACGCCGAAGTCCCGATCGCGGGCGTGGCGGGCGATCAGCAGGCCGCCCTGTACGGGCAGGGATGCTGGGAGGCGGGCGATGCGAAGAACACGTACGGGACCGGCGCCTTTCTCCTGCTCCACACGGGCTCGAGCCGCGGGCCGGATGTGCCGGGCGTGCTGACCACCGCCGCCTGCGACCGCCTGGGTCGCCCCGCCTTCGCCTACGAAGGCGCGATCCTGGTGGCCGGCGCCGCCATGCAGTGGCTACGGGACGGACTGGGACTCCTGACCGACGCGTCCGAGTCGGAGGCGATGGCCGCCTCCGTGGAGTCCTCGGAAGGGGTGGCCTTCGTACCCGCGCTCACGGGGCTCGGCACTCCATGGTGGGAGCCGCGGGCCCGGGGGACGCTGGTCGGCCTCTCCCGGGGAACTCGCCGGGAGCACGTGGTGCGGGCCGCGGTCGAGGCGATGGCGCTCTCGACCATGGACGTGCTCGAGGCCATGTCCGTGGATTCGGGCCTCTCCCTGACGTCCCTGCGGGCCGATGGAGGAGCCTCCGAAAACGACTGGCTGATGCAGTTTCAGGCGGACGTTCTCGGCGTGCCGGTTCTCAGGCCGGCGGCCCGCGAGCTCACGGCGCTCGGCGCGGCGGGCCTCGCCGGGCTCGCGTCGGGCTTGTGGCAGGAGCCGGAGGAGTTCCTGGTGGCTCGCGGACCGGAGGATCGGTTCACGCCGGCGTCCGGGGCACCGGAGGCGGTCGACCGCGCCGTGCAGGGTTGGCGGCGAGCGGTGGATACGGCGATCCACTGGGCAACGCGCGGCAGCCCCGGGGACGGCGCTTCGTGACGATGCGTGCCGCGGGCGCCGCCCATCGTCCGATACGCGTCGGAGTGATAGGATCGGCGAGCGCCGATCAGGAGACGTGGGCGGTCGCGCACGCGGTCGGCCGGGCGCTCGGTCGAGCCGAGGCCCTGCTCGTGTGCGGGGGCGGAGGCGGTGTGATGGCAGCGGCCGCCGAGGGAGCGTGCCTCGAGGGAGGCGACGTCCTCGGCATCCTGCCCGGAGATGATCCGGCCGGTGCGGCGGACGGTGTGTCGATACCGATTCCTACGGGACTCGGAGAAGCACGCAACTTCCTCGTGGTGCGTGCCTCGGAGGTCCTCATCGCGGTCGCCGGAGGTTGGGGAACGCTGAACGAGGCCTCTCACTGCATGAAGATCGGCCGTCCACTCGTCGGTGTTCGCGATCGACTGGGGGAGAGATTCGACATCGAGCGGTTCGACGACCCGGCGGCTGCCGTGGCCCGGGCGCTGGAGCTGGCCACGGAGCGCCGGTCCGATCCGTTGCGCGCTCATACGACCCGATAAGCGGTCGGGTCCTCACAACCGGAGGTACGGTGTACGCCGTCTACATATTCGGAACCATCATGGCGATCCTCGTCGCGGCGGTGATCTTCGCACCGATGATCGAAGGGCGCTGGCGCGAGGGAAGGGCGAGGCCCGATCTCTCCGCGGAGGAGCGGAAGGAGAGGGCCATCGAGGCCCTCCGCGAGCTCGAGTTCGAGTATCAGACCGGCAAGGTCTCGGAGGAAGACTACGCGACCCTGCGGTCACGCTACGCGCGTGAAGCCCTCGCCGCCCGAAACGAGCTGGGAGAGACGGCCAGCTCGCTGAGCTGTCCGTCCTGCGGAGCCGGACTCCAGGAAGGCGCCAAGTTCTGCACCGCGTGCGGCGGCGCCGTCGGCTGAGTGACCATGGGCGCAGCGGTGGTGGATCTCAGGTCCGACACGGTCACGCGTCCCTCGGCGGGGATGCGCCGGGCGATGGCCGAGGCGGAGGTCGGGGACGATGTGCTCGACAAGGACCCCACGGCGGATCGCCTCGAGCGTCGGGTGGCCGAGCTTCTCGGCAAGCCGGCCGCCCTGTTCTTCCCCTCGGGCACGCAGGCGAACCAGGCGGCCATTCTGCTGCATACGAGCCCCGGGACCGAAGCGGTGTGCGAGGCCGAGTCTCACGTATTCCACTACGAGTACGCCGATGCGGCGTGGCTGGCAGGGGTCCAGCTGCACCCGATCGCATCGAACCGCGGGGAGCTGTCCGCGGCCGACGTGACCCGTGCGATCCGCCCCGGCGACCGGCACCATCCAGTGACCTCGCTCGTGTGCGTCGAGAACACGCACAACATGCACGGAGGGGTGATCGTGCCTCTCGAGACGATGCGCGCCGTCCGGGAGGCGGCGGCGAGGCGCGGGCTTCCGGTGCACCTGGATGGCGCCCGCCTGTGGAACGCGTCGGAGGCGGCCGGCGTTTCCCTCTCGGACTTCGCGGCCTGTGCCGATACGGTGCTCGTCTCTCTCTCGAAGGGTCTCGGGTGCCCGATCGGGTCGCTGCTGGCCGGTCCCACCGATCTCATCGATCGAGCCTGGAGCGTTCGCAAGCGGCTCGGAGGAGGGATGCGGCAGGTGGGAATCCTGGCCGCCGCGGGCCTGTGGGCCCTCGATCACAACCTCGGCCGCCTCCGGGAGGATCACGAGCGCGCCCGAAGGCTGGCAGCCGGCGCCGACGCGACGCCCGGGCTGCGAGCCGACCCGCCCGACACGAACATCGTGATGATCCGGCTGGACCGCGAGGATCTCGACGAGGCGATCCTGGTCGAACGCCTGGAAGGCCGCGGCGTCCGGATGCTGGCGGCCGGGCCGAACCGCCTTCGCGCGGTTACCCACCTGGACGTGGATGACGAGGCGATCGACCGCGCCGTGGAGGCGCTGAGGGAATCGATGAGCTGAAGACCCGGCCGGTTCGAGCTCCGGGGACTTCGGTGGTCTCCGGCGGTCTGCTCAGAGCCCGGGGGTTCCCTCCGCCGGAAAGGCGCCGGGCCACCAGGCCAGTGTCAGCCGCTGCACCGCGATGTCCGCCTTTCGGGGCGGGATCCGGACCTCCTCGATCTCGAACGCTCCGGGTTCGAATCGCTCCCGCAGCGCCTCGATCTCCCCGGACATCCGCTCCTCCAGCTCGATCAGCTCCCCTCGCGCCGCGTCCAGCGCCTCCTCGGCGCGCTGCACGTCGTCGCGCTCACGGGAGGCCCGACCGGCGCCTCGCATGGCGGTCGTGGCCCGGCCCACGCTGGTGCGACTGATCCGCTTGCGACCGAGCAGGGCGTCGAGCACCGTGGCCCCGACCGAGATGGCGGTCTGCATCTTCTGCTGGGAATACTGAGATTCCTCGCGCGCCACTCTCTCCTCCGCCCGGGTGATCCGCTTCGCCGCCCGATCGAGCTTCACGGCGTACCGGCGCCTGAGCTCGTCGATCTCCGCGTCGCGCATCTCACGGGCCGATTCGCGCAGGCGAACCCGGAAGGCGGACTCGTCCTCGCCCACATCGCTGAGGAGATCGACAGCGGAGCACCTCCACAGGACGAGGGGGTGATTCTGGTAGAGGTGACCCTTGAGCGCCGACTTCCACGTGCGGTAGCTGCGAGGGCGGGCCGCCGGTGCTGGGAGGTCCTCGAAGTGGTACCCGTCCCGCGGCGTGTCGGCGGTTTCGATGCGGTCGCCGGCGATCATCCTCGAGGTTTCCCACGGATTCGGCGGGACCTCCGGCGGCAGTGGAGACAGACACAGTCGTCTCTCCCAGTGGTCCACGCCGGCCGCGGCCCGGGCGTAATGCAGATCCACTTCGGCCAGCAGGCAGGGCCGGTAGGACCCCGACCGTGCATCGCCCGGAGGCAGGACGAAGACCTCGTCGATGCCGGGCGGCACGACGGGTCTCGTTGCGGTCGCGCCGCCCGACGGGGGAGCGTCGGCGGGCCCGTCGAGCGAGTCCGGTCCGCTCTCCCCTGCGGACCGGAAGGCCCGTGGCTCGTCGTCGCCCCGTCTTCCCGCCATCAGGGAGCGGATCTCCGGACGGGCCATCGGTCCCCTGAGGTACGACATCGCCCACCGCGTCCGGAACAGAACCGGCCCGTCCTCGTGGACGTTGTTCAACAGGAACGTTCGACTCTTCAGGCCTCCGAGCATCCGATCCATCGCGGCCCGGTCCAGCTCCGCCCGATCGAAGGCGGCCGCTCCGTCCAGCCCGTCCATCACCCGATCCTTGTCCCGCTCGGTCTGCAGACGACCGAGAAACCAGGTGCCGGCGTTGCTGAGCGCCTTGTAGTCGAGGTCGACCGGATTCTGCGTCGCCAGCACGACCCCGAGACCGTGCGCCCGTGCCTGCTTGAGGAGCGTGAGCAGGGGGGGCTTGGAGGGCGGCATGCGCGTCGGAGGGAGGTATCCCATGACCTCGTCCATGTACAGGATCGCGCGCAGACTCGAAGTGCCCGGCCGGGTCCGGATCCAGGCGAGGAGCTCGTTGAGTACCAGGGTGACCAGGAACATCCGCTCGGCGTCGCCGAGGTGTGCGATCGACAGAATCGATATCCGCGGCTTTCCCTCTCTGGTGTACAGCAGCGCCCCGATATCCAGCGGCTCCCCCTCGAGCCACGCTTCGAAGCCGGGCGCGGCCAGGAAGTTGTTGAGCTTGAGGGCCAGCTCGAAGCGCTCGGCCTGAGGATAGAACGACTCCAGCTCGAGGACGCCGATGCGGTCGAATCCGGGCGCCTGAACCCCGCGGATCAGGCTCTCCAGGTCCAGGTCGCTCCCCTCCTTCCACGCCCGCTCCACGATGTGGGAGAGGAGGATGTGGTCCCGGCTCTGGAGGGGGTCCACGTCCTCGCCGAGCAGGGCGAGCACGGCGGAGACCGTCGAGGAGACCCGTTCCCGAAGCGCGTCGGGATCCGAGCCCTCGACGGGGGCCGACAGGGAGCGAAGCACCGCGAGGGGCAGCCCGTGACTCGCGCCCGGTGTGTAGATCGCCAGGTCCACGGCCTCGCGCAGGCGCCGGATCCTCTCGCCATCCTGGCCCCACGATGCCAGGCCCGCACGCCACTTCTCCGCCTCACCTTCGGCCGCCTCCTCGACCGAGAGGTTCCGTCTCTCCGCATCGGCCTCGTCGACCCAGGGCCGGAAGTCCTTCGGCGAGAGGTCGGGAAAGGTGAGGAGGAGGTTCCCGAGGTCGCCCTTGGGGTCGATGGCGATCGCCGGAATGCCGTCGATCGCCGCCTCCTCCAACAACGAGAGGCAGAGGCCGGTCTTTCCGCTTCCCGTCATCCCGACGGCGACCGCATGCGTCGTGAGATCACGCGAGTCGTACAGGATGGGCGGACCGGCGGCTTCCGGGGCGGAAGGGTCGACCTCGCGTCCGAGATAGAAGACCCCCAGCTTTTCGAACTTCGAGGCATCGATCGGCACGGCGTCGGCGGACACGGGCGATCCTCCAGTTGATTCCACGGTGAGCGTCCGGCGGAATCCTGCGTTTGCAGGGCGCCCCGGGCAAGCGGAATGGATGCGGCCGGCCGTCGCGGATCGGGTCGTGTTTGAGGATGGGTTGAGGCCCGGGGCGTCTCTTCGTGACGGTGGATGGATCCTCAAAAACCGAAGAAATTGCGAAAGTCACACGGCCCCCGTATACTGGGATCCACCGACATTCGTATCCCCGAACCGAGCGACGAGGCGGCGATGGCACTGGAACTGAATGACGAGCGCAGGAAGGCCCTGTCCGTGGCGATCAACCAGATCGAACGGCAGCACGGGAAGGGCGCGATCATGCGCCTCGGATCGGACAGGGCCCGCGTGAAGACGGAGTCGATCTCCACGGGCGCCCTGTCGCTGGATCATGCGTCGGGCATCGGCGGGATTCCGCGTGGCCGGGTCACCGAGATCTTCGGGCCCGAGTCCTCGGGGAAGACCACACTCACCCTGCACGTCATCGCCAACGCACAGAAGGACGGAGGGGTGGCCGCCTTCGTGGACGCGGAGCACGCCCTGGATGTGGGGTACGCGGCGAAGCTCGGGGTGGATGTCGAGAACCTGCTCGTCTCGCAACCGGACACGGGAGAGCAGGCGCTCGAGATCGCCGAGGTCCTGGTCCGATCCGGTGCCCTGGACGTGGTCGTCGTGGATTCGGTGGCCGCACTCGTTCCGCGGGCCGAGATCGAGGGCGAGATGGGAGACTCCCACGTGGGGCTCCAGGCCCGGCTGATGTCGCAGGCGCTCAGGAAGCTCACCGGGGCGATCGGCCGCTCGAACACGGCCGTGATCTTCACCAACCAGATTCGGGAGAAGATCGGCGTGATGTTCGGCAATCCCGAGACGACATCGGGCGGGCGCGCTCTCAAGTTCTATGCTTCGATGCGTCTCGACATCCGGCGGATCGCGTCGATCAAGGACGGCGCCGAGCAGGTCGGAAACCGGACCCGGGTCAAGGTGGTCAAGAACAAGTGCGCTCCGCCGTTCCGGCAGGCCGAGTTCGACATCATGTTCAACGAGGGGATCAGTCGGAACGGCATCCTCGTGGATATCGGCGAGGAGCAGGGCATCGTGAAGCGCTCCGGGGCCTGGTACTCGTACGGTGAAGACGTGCGCCTGGGCCAGGGACGCGAGAACGCGAAGATCTTTCTTGCCGAGAACCCGGACATCGCGGAGGAACTGGAGACACGACTCCGGGTCGCGCTGGGAATGGTGGCTCCGGCGGACGCGGAGGCGGCCGGAGACGAGGAGCCGGCCGAGTCCGAGGTCGCTTCGGCGGACTGACCGACGGAATGACCGCTGGACCGGGGCAGGATCCGGGAGGGGCGTCCTCCCGAGACCCCGGCGGGCACGTGATCGAGGCCCTCGAGCCGGTGGGTGACCGGCTCGGGGGCTTTCGTATCTGCGTGCAGGGGGCCGAGCCCTTTCGCGTCCCGGAGGAGGTTCGCCGGCGCCGCGGGCTCGAGCCCGGCGGGCGCCTGACGCCGGCCCAGCTCGCAGCTCTCCGGGTCGAATCGGGGGACCGCCTGGCCCTGGACCGGGCCGTGCTCTACCTGTCCTACCGCCCTCGCACCTGTCGTGAGGTGAGGCGTCACCTGTCGAAGCACGATCTCTCCGAGCACGCCGGGGCGGCGATCGCGAGGTGCCGCGAGCTCGGGTATCTCGACGATGAGAGCTACGCACGGGCGTTCGTACGGGAGCGCCTGCGGCTCAAACCGCGAGGGAGCTTCCGGCTGGTATCCGAGCTCCTCGAGCGTGGGGTCGACCGGGACCTCGCGGAGCAAGCCGTGCGGCAGGTGCTGGAGGAGGATGAACGCACCGAGACCGCGATTCTGGAGGAGGTGGCGGCGGCTCGGGTCTCCCGGTTGCGGACGGTCGATCCACCGGTCGCGAGGAGGCGGCTCGCGGCCTTTCTGGGACGGCGGGGTTTTCGCGCCGGAGACATCCGCGAGGTGGTGCACCGGCTGTTGCCGGACGAGCCCGACCTCTGAAGGCGGACGGACCGTCCCGGCGCGGACCGGCGGCGCTCATCCAGGGGCGATTGTAACGCGGTCGGCCGTGCGGCATATTACCGAGATATTCTCGATTCCGAGTGGACCTCGGATCACGCTTGCACCGAACACACGACGACCGGTACGGCATGACGGCCAGCGACATTCGCTCCAGCTTCATTCAATACTTCCAGCGGCACGGACACCTTCACCTGCCCAGCAGCCCGCTGGTGCCGGACGATGATCCCACGCTCCTGTTCGCGAACGCGGGGATGGTTCAGTTCAAGCGCGTGTTCATCGGAGAGTCGGAACGCCCGGCGCCCCGGGCGGTCACCTCGCAGAAGTGCCTGCGGGTGAGCGGCAAGCACAACGATCTCGAGGAGGTCGGGCGAACGGCGAGGCATCACACGTTCTTCGAGATGCTGGGGAACTTCTCCTTCGGCGACTACTTCAAGCGGGATGCGATCGCGTTCGCTTGGGAGTTCGTGACCTCGGAGCTCGGTCTTGAGCCGTCGCGCCTGTGGGCGACCGTCCATCACACGGACGAAGAGGCGGCCGCGCTGTGGCCGAAGTTGACCGACATCCCGCCCGAGCGCGTCCTGCGCCTCGGAGACAAGGACAACTTCTGGCAGATGGGGGAGACCGGTCCGTGCGGCCCGTGCTCGGAGATCCACTACGACCTGCGGCCGTCCGGCGCCTCGCGGGATCTGAGCCCCGAGGCCTTCAACGCCCTCGGCGAAGCCGACGAATTCATGGAGATCTGGAACCTCGTCTTCATGCAGTTCGAACGGTCCGAGGAGGGGGACGTGCCGCTACCCGCCCCATCGATCGACACGGGGGCGGGACTGGAGCGGATCGCCGCCATCATGCAGGGGACGAGAACGAACTATCACACGGACCTCTTCCTCCCGATCATCGAGACGGCGGAGCAGATCGTCGGACGCCCGTATTCTCTCGATCCGGAGGATTGGGAGGCGGGCCTGCCCTTCCGTGTCCTGGCCGACCACGCCCGGGCGGTAGCGTTCATGCTGGCGGACGGCGTGTTTCCCTCCAACGAGGGGCGCGGATACGTCCTTCGGCGGATCCTTCGGAGGGCCGGCCGATACGCCTGGCTCCTCGGACGTCGCGAGCCGACGCTGGACCAGCTGGTGACCGTGGTGGCGGACCTGATGTCCGACGCCTATCCGGAGCTCGATCATCGCCGGGACCACCTGGTACGAACGACCCGGGCCGAGGAGGAGCGCTTCCTGGCCACCATCGACGCCGGCATGGGTCGCTTCGATGAGGTGGCGCCCCCGGGGGGCGCCGGAAGGATCGCCGGTGAGGAGGCATTCCGCCTGTACGACACGTACGGCTTCCCCCTCGACCTGACGGAGCTCATGGCGTCGGAGAGGGGCTACGATGTGGACGTGAAAGGCTTCGAGGAGGCTCTCGAGGAGCAGCGACGCCGGTCGCGCGAGGACCGGGCGGCGGGAGAGGACGAGGAGCTGAGCCAGGAACTGGTCGAGGCCGCCCGATCTCTGACGGTCGACGCCGGCCAGACGTTCACCGGGTACGAACGGCTCTCCGTCGAGAGTCGTGTTCTGGCTGCCGAGTCGGTCGGCACGGCCGTGGCGATGATCCTCGAGAACAACCCGTTCTATGCCGAAGCCGGCGGACAGGTCAGCGACCACGGGACGCTGAGCCGAAACGGCTGGGAAATGAAGGTCGAATCGGTCGTCAAGAACGACCGGGGCCAGACGGTGGTGATCGGGGAGGTGGGCCGAGGGGCCGATGAAGGGACGCCCGATGCCGTGACGGCGTCCGTGGACGCGCTGGCCCGCCGAGACACCGAGCGAAACCACACGGCCACCCACCTGCTCCACGCGGCTCTCCGGCAGACGCTCGGGGACCACGTTCAGCAGGCGGGTTCCCTGGTGGCCCCGGACCGGCTTCGTTTCGACTTCAGCCACACGGGCCCGGTGTCGGCCGACGAGCGCCGGGTGATCGAGGAGGCGGTCAACCGGGCGATCTGGGACAACACCCCGCTCGAGATCGGCGAAAGGGACTACCGGGAGGCGCTCGAAGAGGGGGCCATGGCCCTGTTCGGGGAGAAGTACGGGGACCGGGTGCGCGTGGTGAGCGTTCCGGGCGTCAGCCTCGAGCTGTGCGGAGGGTGCCACGTCCGCAGCACGGGCCAGATCGGTCTGTTCCTGATCACCTCCGAGACCGGCGTGGCGGCCGGCATACGACGCATCGAGGCCGTCACCGGACCGAAGGCGTACGCCAGGGTCCGTGACATCGAGGATCGGCTCGAGGGTCTGGCGACGCAGCTGAGGGTGCCGACGTCCGAACTGTCCCGGCGTGTAGACACGCTGCTGACCGAGAAGGCAGTCCTCGAGGAGCGGTTGGCCGCCCAGCACGGGCGAGACGCACAGGAGATCATCGACGGGGTGGTCGACGAGGCCGACGAACTTCCGGGCGGGGGTCGCCTCGCCAGCGGATCGGTCGGCCTTCCGGCTGGATCCGACGTCGCCGCGTTCGGTGATCTCCTGAGGGACCGCATCGAGTCGGGCGCCGCGATCGTTCACGTGACGACCGGGGAGGAAGACCGAGGCGCGTTCATCGCCGTGGTCACCGACGACTGGATCCGCAGGGGTCTCAAGGCCGGCGACCTGGTCGGGGTGGCCAGCCGGGCGACCGGGTCCGGGGGTGGAGGCCGTCCGCACCTCGCGCGGGGCGGGGTCGGGGACGGGGACCAGGTCGCGAAGGCGATCGCGGCCGCGGTGCGAACGGCGATGGAGATCGCGGCGCCGGCGGAGACCTCGTGATGGGCAACCCGACGGTGGATTGGCTGAGTCCGCGTCTCGCCACGGCCCCGTCTGAGCTGGCAGCGGACATTCTGGAGCTCCTCTCGTCGACGCCCGGCCTGGATCTCGAGGATCCGCCCCGCGCCCTCGCGGATGCGGCGCTGGCGGGACTCGGGCAGGTCGCGGATGGCCACGGCGAGCGCAGCGAAGCCCTCCGGCTGCTGGCGGCGGATGCGGCCCTCACCTACGCATTCGAAGCGGCGGCAGAGCGATCTCGATCGGAAGAGCTCGTGGCCTACGTCGGTCTCGAGGGAGAACTCGGTCGCCGTATCGCGGATCGCGCGCCGCCGATGCCGGGTCCCGGCTCCGGGGAGGATACTTGACCGTTCCACCCCTCGTCGATCTTCACTGTCACTTCGTTCCCGGCGTGGACGACGGGGCCCGAGATCTGGACGAGGCCGTCGACCAGCTCCGGGACTACGAGACGCAGGGAATCCTGACCGTGGTGACGACGCCGCACCTGGCGGCCAGCGCCGCGCGCGGGGCCTGGCGGGAGGAGATCGAGCAGGGCTTTTCCGAGCTCGTCGACGTCGCCGGACGAACGTGCCCGGCCATCGATCTCGGTCTCTCCTTCGAGTTCCGGCTGGACGACCCGGATGCCGATCTGTCGGACCGCGAGATCGGTCTCGGTCGCGGAGGGGGCCTGCTGGTGGAGTTTCCGATGCTCGCGATGCCGGCCTACCCGGACCGGATGCTCGAGATCGTACTCTCGGCTGACTGGAGACCCGTGCTGGCCCATCCCGAGAGGTACTCGGGAGTGGAACGATCGTACGGCTGGATCGCTCGCTGGCGGGAGATGGGCGCGCTGATGTGCCTGAACGCCGGGAGCCTGTGGGGAGAGCATGGCGGAGAGGCCCAGCGCGTGTCGCGGCGAATGCTCGCCGATGGCTCCGCCGACCTGATCGCTTCGGACAACCACGCCCGCCCGCACCGATCCGCTACCGTTCGGCAGGCGTGGGACTATCTCGTCGAGGCCGGCTGCGAGGAGCAGGCCGACCTCCTCGTGTCCACGAATCCCGCGGCCGTGTTGAACGGTGAGCCGCTGGTTCCGGTTCCGCCCTGCGAGCCACGATCAGGGTGGATGGACCGGCTGCGACGTTTCGTCTCAGGGGGTTGACGTGACCATCGAGCCGACCGAGTCCATACGCCGGCACCTGCGCGGGCTGGCCGAGGCCGCGACCGAGGCGTCCGAGACGCTTCCCGATCTCGCGGCCCGCTACGCGAACTGGGTGCGCGAGGCGCTGAGCGGCGGCGGCAAGCTGCTGTACGCCGGCAATGGAGGCAGCGCGGCCGCGGCCGAGCACATGGCGACGGAGTACGTGGTTCGCCTCCGGCGGAAGAGGCGCGCGCTTCCGGCGATGGCACTGACCGGAGGCGCACCCGGTCTGACCGCCGCCGCGAACGACTTCGGTTTCGATCAGGTCTTCGCCCGGCTGGTGGAAGCGCACGCGAGGCCTGGAGATCTGCTCGTCCTCCATTCCACCAGCGGCCGTTCGCCCAACCTGATCGAGGCGGCCCGGGCCGCCTCGCGAATTCCGATCCGCACGGTCGCGCTGCTGGACCGGGACGGAGGAGAGCTGGCCTCCCTGGTCGATTTGGCGATCCGGGTTCCGGCGGACGGGTCCGCCGCCGTCCAGGAGCTGCAGCTGTCGGTCGAGCACGCCGTGGCGGATCTGGTGGATGGCTGGTTCGCCGGGGAGGAGGTCGAGGGATGAGCCACCTGCTCGACCTGTCCGGACGCAGGGCCCTGGTGACCGGCGGCTCGAGAGGCATCGGTCGTGCCGTCGCCCTGATGCTCTCCGAGGCGGGTGCGCACGTCGGAATCGGATACCGGACCGACCGGGAGGCAGCCGAGCGAACGCTGCGAGATGCGGCCCTCGCCGCGGGCGGAGCGACGGACAGGGAGCTCTGGGCGCATGCGGCGGACCTCTCCTCGGAGAGCGGGGTGAACTCGCTGTTCGGCAGGGCGGACGAGGCATTCGGTGGGCCGCTGGACATCTTCGTGGGCAACGCCGGCATCTGGAACGAGGAGGCCCGTCCGGTCCGGGACCTCGAGCCGGACGAGTGGCGGGCGATGATGGATGCGAACCTGACCTCCGCGTATCTGACCACCCGGGCGGCGATCCGGCGCATGGGACCGGGCGGACGCATCGTGCTGGTCACCTCCACGGCGGCGCAGAGGGGAGAAGCTGGTCACTCGCACTACGCCGCGTCCAAGGGTGCCCTGCAGTCGTTCGTGAAGTCCATCGCGGTGGAGGCCGGGCCAGAAGGCATCACGGTCAATGCGGTGGCGCCCGGCTGGGTCGACACGGACATGAGCGCCGGCACCCTGCGCGGCGAGTACCGGAAGGAGGTCGTGTCCGGGATCCCGGTGGGCCGCATCGCGTCCGCGGCTGACGTCGCCGGCCCGGTGATCTTCCTGGCCAGCCCGCTGGCGAGGCACGTGACCGGCGAAATCCTCAACGTGAATGGCGGTGGGGTCCTGTGCGGATGATACCGTCCACCGTTTCATCGTGACGGGCCCGCCGGTCTTTCACCCCCCGGCCGCCTTTCTGCGGATCGCCGAACGCCTCGAGGAAGCCGGGTGCGAGGCGTGGGCCGTCGGCGGTGCGATCCGTGACGAGCTGGCGAGCCGGCCAGGTGGGGATTGGGACCTCGCGACCGATGCCCGACCGGAGGAGGTGCTTCACCGATTCGACAGGACCGTGCCGCTCGGGGTGGAGCATGGTACGGTGGGCGTGATCGGTCAGGATGGCGCCCTCTACGAGGTGACCACCTTCCGCCTCGATGTCGAGACCGATGGCCGGCATGCCGTGGTGGAATTCGCGGATCAGGTCGAAGATGATCTGGCTCGCCGCGACTTCACGATCAATGCGATCGCCTGGCGTCCCACCACGGGCGAGGTGAAGGATCCGTATGAGGGGGCGGCGGATCTCCGGGCGGGCGTCCTCCGTGCGGTCGGTGACCCGGCACTCCGTTTTGCCGAAGACTACCTGCGCGTCCTCCGGGGTCTCCGGTTCTCCGGGGAGTTCGACCTCACCATCGAGCCGGCGACCCTGGCGGCTCTTCGCAGGGCAACCGGCGGTCTCGACCGCCTGTCGGCGGAGAGAGTGCGCGAGGAGTGGCTCAAGGTTCTGTCCGGCGAGGTCCCCTCGCGCGCCCTCCGCCTGTACCGCGAGCACGGAGCGCTCGAAGCGTGGTATCCGGAGCTCCAGGCCGTTCCGGAGCCGGCCTGGGAGGAGGCGCTCCGGACGATCGACGAGCTCTCTACCCGCAGGCCGTTCCTTCGCGCGGTCGCTCTCCTTCTGCGCGCCAGCGACGGGGAGGCGCCGGGAGGGGCGGCCGCCGAAGCGGTTCTCCGCAGGCTCAAGTTTTCGAACGCGGAGATCCGGCGCGGCACGCACCTGGTGGCGCACCATACACCCTTCGTGGGCCCGATGGACTCATCCGCGACGCTCCGCGAATGGCTGCGGGAGGTGGGAATCGAGCACGTCCGTGACCTTTTCCGGCTGCACATCGCGGCGGCACGCGTCGGTGGATCCGAGGACGATCGCCGGGCCCTCGCCTTCACCTGGCGACGAATCCACGACGAAATCCTGCAGCACGCCGTCGTTTCGACCGAGCGGCTGGCCGTGGATGGAAACGACCTTCTCGGCCTCGGGCTTCCGAGAGGACCGCTGATCGGGCTGATGCTCGACGAGCTGCTCGCGCAGGTCATCGAGTCCCCGGACCGAAATGAGCGGTCGGTGCTCCTCGAGGCCGCCCGGGAGCTGATCGAGCTCGGCGGCCTCGATCGCCTCGAACGCGAGGGTGGCGCATGAGGGGGGAGCCGGATCTGTTCGGGCCGGACGCCGGTCGGCCGGAGAGGAGTCCTCTCGAGGCCGGAGCGGCCGCGCCCCTGGCCGCCCGCATGCGCCCTCGGACGATCGACGAGTTCCTGGGACAGCCGGACCTCCTCGGCGAGGGGGCGGCGCTCCGCGAGCTGATCGAGCGCGACCGGGTCCCGAGTCTGATTCTCTGGGGTCCGCCGGGGTGCGGTAAGACCACGCTCGCCGGGATCGTGGCGCGTCGCACGGGCGCCCGGTTCGAGCCGTTCTCGGCCGTGACCGAGGGCATCGCCCGTGTGCGCGAGCTGATCGAGCAGGCCGCCGAGCGTCGCCGGGCCTCCGGGCAGGACACCATCCTGTTCGTGGATGAGATCCACCGGTTCAACAAGTCGCAGCAGGACGCGTTTCTTCCTCACGTGGAGGCCGGGACGATCACGCTGATCGGAGCTACCACGGAGAACCCGAGCTTCGAGGTCGTGGGGCCCCTGCTCAGCAGGACGAGGGTCTTCGTGCTCCAGCCCCTCGATGCGGACACGATCTCGGAACTGTGTCGACGGGCTCTTGCCGATCGGGACCGGGGACTGGGACCGAGAGATCTGCGCATCGAGCCGGGTGCCCTCGACCACCTGGCCCTCGCCGCGGACGGAGACGCCCGCCGGGCCCTGAATGCGCTGGAGACCGCGGCGCATCTGGCCGGGGACGGCGGATCCATCGAGCTGCATCACGTGGAGTCGGCCCTGCAGCGCCGGTTCGCCCGGTATGACAAGTCGGGCGAGGAGCACTACAACCTCATCTCGGCGCTTCACAAGTCGGTGCGCGGATCGGACGCGGACGCGGCCCTGTACTGGCTGGCCCGCATGCTGGACGGAGGCGAGGATCCGATGTACATCGCCCGCCGCCTCGTTCGTATGGCCGTGGAGGACGTTGGACTGGCGGATCCCGACGCCCTCGGTATCGCGGTGGCCGCCCGGGACGCGTACCACTTTCTCGGAAGCCCCGAGGGAGAGCTGGCCCTCGCCGAGGTTTGTGCGTACCTGGCCGCCGCGCCGAAGTCGAATCGGATCTACACGGGCTTCGGCGCCGCCATGGCCGCAGCGCGAGAGACTCCCGCGGAGCCCGTTCCGAAGCACATTCGAAACGCTCCGACCGACCTCATGAAGGACCTGGGCTACGGGGCCGGCTACCGATACGATCCGGACTGGAGCGAAGGCGTCGCTCCTCAGACCTATCTGCCCGATCGACTGACGGAGCGGCGCTTCTACCTCCCCGGGGAATCGGGTCTGGAACGGCAGATCGGGTCCCGACTCGAACGAGCCCGCGAGCTCAGAGAGGCCGAGCGTGCGGGAAGGCGGCACGCGGGAGGGACCGACGACTGAGCTGATCGAGATCCAACGTCCAGTGGAAAAGGCCGTCCTCGTCGGGGCGCCCCTTCTGGACGAGCCGGAGGCGCTCGTGGATGAGCACCTCGAGGAGCTGGAGCGGCTCGCGGACACGGCCGGAGCCGAAGTCGTCGGCGTGCTCGTCCAGCGGCTCGAGTCCCCCCATCCGCGCCTCTACATCGGACGCGGCAAGGCGGAGCAGCTCCGGGCGCTGGCCGAGCGCTCCGGGGCGTCCCTGGTGATCTTCGACGAGGACCTGAGCCCGGCGCAGGGCTCGGCGCTGGAGAAGGCGCTGGGGTGCCGCGTGATGGACCGAACCGAGCTCATCCTCGACATCTTCGCCCTCCGCGCCCGGACCGCGGAAGCCCGACTTCAGGTTGAGCTGGCCCAGTTGCAGTACATGAGATCGCGCCTGAAGCGGATGTGGACCCATCTGTCGAGAATCCAGGGTGGGATCGGGATGCGGGGCCCCGGGGAGACGCAGCTGGAGACCGACCGTCGCCTGATGGACCGCCGCATCGCTCGCCTGCGGAAGGAGCTCAGCCACATCGCCCGGGCGCGGGATACGCGACGCCGTCGGCGACAGCATGAGTATCGCGTCGCCCTGGTAGGATATACCAACGCCGGGAAGTCATCGATCCTTCGCGCGATGTCCGGATCCGATCTCTTCGTGGAGGACCGGCTGTTCGCCACCCTCGACTCGGCCACGCGCTCCGTGGAGCTGGGCGCGGGCTATCGGGCTCTCGTCACCGACACGGTCGGGTTCATCCGGAAGCTCCCGCATCACCTGGTGGCCTCGTTTCGCGCCACGCTGGAGGAGGCGCGGGAGGCGGACCTCAGGGTGCACGTGGTGGACGGGTCGGCGTCCGGGTGGCACCACCAGGTCGAGGCCGTCCAGGAGGTGCTCGAGGACCTGGAAATCTCGGAGGACGCCACCCTGATGGCGTTCCACAAGGTGGATCAGCTCACGCACGCGGAGGAGGAGGCCCTGCGCGGCCGGGTCTCCGTCGAGTGGCCGGATTCGGTGTTCACGTCGGTGAGAGAGGCGGGGGGGCTCGAGCCTCTGAAGGCCGAGATCCTCAGACGGCTGCGGCACCAGCGACCGACCGTCGTGATCGAGATCCCGGTCACCAACGGGAAGACGCTCGCGGAGGCCTACGAGGAAGCCGAGATTCTGGAACGGACCGACGGCGAAACCGCCGTCACCCTGCGCGTCCGGGTGCCTGTCGACATCCTCGGCCGGTGGCGCGGCGCCCCGGATGTCCGGGTGACCGAAGTCGAACCGGTCTGATCACGGCCTCGACCGATCCACCGGTCGACAGTAACGTATCGGCCGGCCGGGCGAGTCATGGATCCAGTGGAGGAACGGCCATGCGCCTCTTTGTCAACATCGACCACGTGGCGACGATCCGTCAGGCCCGTCGAACGGACGAGCCTGATCCGGTGCGAGCCGCCGTGCTGGCGGAGCTCGGTGGCGCCGACGGCATCACCGTGCACCTGCGCGAGGACCGGAGGCACATTCAGGATCGTGATGTGGACCTGCTCATGCGCACGGCCCGGACCGCGGTCAATCTCGAGCTCGCCGTTTCGGAGGGCATCCTGAGCCAGGCACTGGAGTGGCGCCCTCACCAGGCGACGCTGGTTCCGGAGAAGCGGCAGGAGGTCACGACCGAAGGAGGGCTCGATCTCGCTTCCGGGACCGCCGGGATCCGGGATGCGGTCGAGCGGCTCCAGTCCGCCGGAGTCCGCACCTCGCTGTTCATCGATCCCGATCCGGACGCGGTGCGTCGAGGCGCGGACCTCGGCGCCACGGCGATCGAGCTCCACACGGGAGAGTACGCGAACGCCGGGCGCGGTCCCGGAGCGGCGCAGCAGCTCGAGCGGCTTCGGGCAGCCACCGAGCTCGGAATCGAGCTGGGCCTCGCGGTGCATGCGGGTCACGGCCTGACCTACGAGAACGTGATGCCCGTCGCGGCGATTCCGGGGTGCGAGGAGCTGAACATCGGGCACTCGATCGTCAGTCGGTCCCTCTTCACGGGGCTGGAGCGGGCGGTGCGCGAGATGAAGGAGTTGGTCCTGCGCGCGCGACGGACCGCGGACTGAAGCATGCGGGGACACCGCTGGAAGACGATCTTCGGGCTCGCCCTCACCGCGGTCCTCCTGTGGTGGGTGCTGCGCGATGTGTCGCTCGCCGAGGTGTGGCAGCGAACGCGGGAGGCGGACCCGTGGCTGCTCGCGGGGGCCGTGGCGGTCGCGACTTTCAGTTTCGTGTTGCGTGCGATTCGCTGGCGGGTGCTGCTCGAGCCCGTCCATCCCGAGTCCCGTTTCGACCCGAGGTTCGGGGCTACCTGTATCGGTTTTGCGGTCAATAACCTGCTTCCGGCCCGGCTCGGGGAGTTCGCGCGAGCGTACTCGCTGTCCCGTACGGAGAGCCTCAACATCGGAGCTTCCGTCGCCTCTCTGGTTGCGGAACGGATCTTCGACGGCCTGGTTCTCGCCTTCTTCCTCTTCGGCACCCTGTCCCTGCCGGGCTTCCCCCTGGGGGAGGGAGGGACGGCTTCGCTTCTGCGCCGGACCGCGAATGTCGGTGCGATCGCGTTCGGACTCGCGTTCGTATTCCTCTGGCTTTCCGCGCGCCACTCCGACCGGGTCGTCGGGTGGTTCCGGCGAGCGGCGGACCGACTTCTGCGTCCGTCGCTGAGCCTCCGCGTCACCAGAATCGTCGAAGGATTCCTCTCCGGCCTCGGAGCGCTGCGCAAAGCGAGCACCTTCGGCCGAGCCCTCGCGTGGTCCATCGTCGTGTGGCTGAACCTGGCCGCCTCCGTGTGGCTCGGGCTCCTGGCCTTCGACATCACGGCTCCGGGGTTCGCCGGCGCGGTATTCCTGCAGGCCGTCATCGCCTTCGCCGTGGCGGCACCCTCCAGTCCGGGCTTCTTCGGCGTCTTCGAAGCAGCGACCCGGCTCGGACTGGGCGTCTACGAGGTCCCGGTCACCGAGATGGTCAGCTTCGCCACCAGCTATCACATTCTCACCTTCCTGCCCGTGACTTTCCTCGGCCTCTGGTACATCCGGCGCTTCGGCCTGACGTGGTCCGAGATGGGTCACTCCGGAGAGATCGTCGAGGAGGCAGTGGGCGGAACGAGTAGGGAGGTCACATGAGCGAGGTCGGGGGGCGGCGCACAGGAGCGATGACGCTGCGGGCGCACGCGAAGCTGAACCTCTTTCTTCGCGTACTGGCCCGGGAGGACAGCGGATACCATTCGATCGAGACGCTCATGGTCCGTCTCGCCCTCGCGGACGAGGTAGGGCTCGAGATCTCGGCCACCCCGGGCGCACAGCTCTCGGTAACGGGCGACCCGGAGCTTCCCACCGACTCCGGGAATCTGTGCGTGCGCGCTGCTCAGGCGCTGATGGGGGCGGCGGGACGACGGGACGGCGTCCGAATGACGCTCGTGAAGGCGATTCCGGTGGGGGCGGGACTCGGGGGCGGAAGCGCCGACGCGGCCGCCGTGCTACGGGGTCTCCAGGAGCTTCTCGGGCGCCCCCTCAGTCGGGAGGCGCTCTGCCGGCTGGCGGGAGAGCTGGGGAGCGATGTTCCGTTCGGACTCTGCGAGGCGCCGGCCGCTCTTGCCTGGGAGCGAGGACGAAGGCTCCTTCCGCTACCGGCGCCGGGCCGATATCCGGTGGTCGTCGTGGTGCCATCCTATCCGATATCGGCCGGCGAGGCGTACGGCTGGCTCGCGGAGGACCGTGCCACCGGGCGGTCGCCGGCTCCGGGACCCGCCTGTCTGCCCGCTCCGGAGTCGCTGATGGAACTCGAGACGGTCGCCTCGATGGCGGTGAACGATCTCGAGGCTGCGGTGTTTCGAAGACACCCCGATCTGCAGGAGATCCGCGACACGCTGCGCGAAGGCGGCGCCCGCATCGCGCTTCTGTGCGGGAGCGGGTCCTGCGTCGCCGGCGTATTTGACTCGGTGACCGCGCGGGACCGCGCCGTCACCGGCTTCGAGCGGCGCCATGATGTATCGGTGATCGTCACTTCCACCCTGGATTGACCGGCGCCCGCCGGGTTGACGCTCCGACCGACCGCTTCGATACTCCGTACGGTTCCGCCCGTCGCCGGACCGGCGCGCCGCGTGATTCTGGCCCTTCGTCTAATGGCAAGACCCCGGCCTTTGGAGCCGGTAATCCAGGTTCGAATCCTGGAGGGCCAATCCCCGAAGATCAGTGATCCCCGGGTGCGCCCGCCTGCCCGAGGATGGCGCCTGGACCCCCGACCGGCGCCGAGATCGTGTCGCTGTCGCCGGCGTCCGACTGAACCTCGGGCAGGTGGAGCCTCCACCATTCCACGGCGTGGTCGCGAGTCCACGGGTCCCCGAGCGTACAATCCGACAGGCGACGGTACAGCTCGGCCGCATGGGCAGGACGCGCCCCGGGATCCTTCGCGAGGCAGTCGAGCAGGATTCCATCCAGCTCCTCGGAGACCGGGAGCTCGGACAGTTCCGAGGGGGGACGCGGCGCCTCCTGCACGTGCTTCATGAGCATGGCGACCGGCGTGGCGGCTTCGAACGGGGTACGACCGGTGAGGAGCCAGTACCCGACGCACCCGAGGGCATAGAGGTCGGTGCGGCCGTCGATCGGCCGGTCTCCGAGCGCCAGCTCCGGTGCCATGAACGCCGGCGTGCCGGTGGTCACGTTCGGAGACGTGAGATCGGCTCGGACGCCCTCCTCCGAGGAGGACATCTTGACCAGGCCGAAGTCCAGGACCTTCAGAAAGTCCACGGCCGCTCCGAGGCGGCAGGCCACGAGGTTGGACGGCTTGATGTCCCGGTGCACGAGGCCCCGATCATGCGCCTCGGCGAGCGACATGCACGCCTGTTTCAGGAGGTGCACCGCGCGCCCGGCCGGCAGCGGTCCGTATCGGCTCACCAGTTCCTGCAGGTCCAGCCCTTCGAGCAGCTCCATCACGTAGTACAGGTGTCCGTCGTCGCTGGCCCCGAAGTCGTAGAGCTCGATCGTGTGCGGCGAGCGGAGGTTGGCGGCTGCGTGGGCCTCGCGACGGAATCGCTCCAGGACGACGGCCGCCGAGTCCCCCGCCGCCCCCAGCGCCTCGCTCCGGACGAGCTTGATGGCGGCGGGACGGGCGAGGAGCCGGTGGGTGGCCCGGTACACGTCTCCCATCCCTCCCCGGCCGAGCAGCTCGCCGAGCTGGTACGCGCCGAGCTCGCGGGCCGCGGAGACCCGACGGCCGAGCCCCCGGATCACCTTCGCGGGCACGATCGCCAACAGGGCGCACACGTAGTTCGGGACGAAGGCCCACAGCAGCTGGTAGCCCCCGAGACCGTATTCCATCCCCCGCTGTACGCCAATCCCGTACCAGATCGGATCCATGCTGGCGGCGATGAGGGAGGCCAGCAGCACCTTGTCGACCCTGGCGGGAACGATCGCGGGATACAGGATCACGACGACGCAGATCCAGGAGACGCCGAAGCCGTTCTGGACCGGAATCCACCAGTTGGCGGCTCCGATGAGGGCGCACGTCGCCACCTCGAAGATGAGCCCGACATCGAGGAGCGTCTCGGGCCGGTGGTGCAGTCGGCCGGCGACGAAGACCATGCCGAGGGACAGGCCGAGTCCGATCGCCGAGATCGGGTTGCCGATCACGTTCCATTCTGCCACGTGAGACGGCAACGGCCCAAACAGGCGCCAGGCGACGTTGTTCATCAGCAGGACCCAGGCCCAGATTCCGGCGAAGACCAACGAGGCGATCCCCACGCGCCGGCACGTCTGCTCGAGGAGATCGGCCGGCATGTACGCCAGTCCACCGCCCGCCGGAGTGGGCAGGAAGGGCGTGGAGCGCAGCGGGGCGATGAGCCGCTCCTCGGGACCTGGCGTTCCCCCGCGACCCTCCGTCGCGCCTCTCATTCCCACACCTCCGCGAGCCAGGCGAGCGCCAGCTGGTGGGCGATGGTGATCGGCGGGGGAAGTCGGACCGCATCGTCCTCGTTCCAGCGGTGTACGGCCTCGGCGATCTGCTCTCGGGAGAACCAGCGCACCTCTTCGATCTCCTTCGGATCCGGTCTCGCGTCTCCGGAAAGCGCCTCGGCCAGGCACCCGATCATCAAGGAGGAAGGAAACGGCCACGGCTGAGAGGAGTGATACCGAACCTGACCGACCGGAAGCCCCGCTTCCTCCCGGGTCTCCCGACGGACCGCCTCCTCGATCGACTCGCCCGGCTCCACGTAGCCGGCGAGACACGAATACAGTCCGGGTGGGTATCGCCGGGCCCTCACGGCCCGCCCCAGCAGGCATCGCCCGTCGCGATGCACGAGCATGATCACCACGGGATCGACCCTCGGAAACTGGAGCGTGCCGCACTCCGAACCCGTGCATCGCCGCACGTGTCCGGCCTCGCCTGCGAGGGTGGGCCTACCACAGCGGGGGCAGTAGCCGTGCGACGCGTTCCAGCCCAGCAGCGACCGCCCCAGGGCGGCGATCGCCGCCTCCTGCGGCGACAGGAGCGGGGCGATCTCGCGTACGCCCAGGAATCGACTGCCGGGCAGACCGGCGACTCCCGTCGGGCCGTCCTCGAGATCGTCGGACACCCGGAGAGCGAAACGCGGTATCGGTCCATCGAGTCCCAGGAACACGACCTGCGACGGCGCCTTCCCGGTCATCTGCCGTACCTCTCCCTCCGTCAGCCAGACCAGGGAAGCGCTCACCTCTCGGGAGACCAGCGGGTCGAGGCGCCGGAACGCCAGATAGCGGGCCCTGCCCCCGAGCTTGAGCTCTCGCACTCGCACCTCGTCGGACCGCAGGTGCTCGGCGCGATCCAGCCCGCTCCCTGCGAAGGTGTGCACGAGCTCGAGCCCCGAGGTGACCTCCGTCCGCTCGAAACTCGGTGAATCCGCCGCTCCGCGTCGTTCGATCAAAGGCGTTTGTGGGTTCCGTCACAGAACGGCGTGCGGTCCGTATGCTTGCATTGGCAGAGAGCGACCCGACGGGCCTGCTCGATCTCCAGGGGCACCGGCTCGAAGCCGGTTCCTGCGTGGCTTCCGTCGCAGAACGGCTGATTCGCGGAACGACCGCACCGACACCACCAGTGGGTTCCCGGGTCCAGCTCCATGATCGCCGGCTTCTTCGCGGCGATTCGTGGTTCATCCATGGGCTTCTCCTGTCGTGAGCTCAGGGTCGAGAATAGGCGCTTCACGGGCCGGTCAACAAGAGGCATGGACACCCCGCCTCGGTTGACGCTACCCGGCGTCCGGTGTAAACTACGCGGCTGTTTTCGGGACGCGTGAACGCGACGGCGTAGGGAGAAAGCGGGCATGACGGAGCTCTCGGCCACCGGAACACCGATGATGGTGCTCACGGGCACGGCGAACCCGGCCCTGGCGGAACGGATCGCGGAGGAACTGGCCCAGCCGCTGTGTGCGGTCACCCTCAAGCGGTTTGCCGACGGAGAGATCTTCGTCCGCATCGACGAGAACGTGCGTGGACGGGACGTCTTCGTGATCCAGTCCACGAACCCGCCGGCAGAGAACATCATGGAGCTTCTGCTCCTGATCGACGCGGCGAAGCGTGCGTCGGCGGCTCGCGTCACGGCGGTCGTGCCGTACTTCGGGTACGCGCGGCAGGACCGTAAGGACCAGCCGCGGGTCTCGATCGCGGCGAAGCTGATGGCCAATCTGATCGTGGCGGCGGGAGCGGACCGCCTGATCACGATCGATTTTCACCAGCACCAGCTGCAGGGGTTCTTCGACATACCTGTCGATCACCTGTACGCGGCACCCGTGTTCATGTCCCACTACGAGGGGTTGAGCCGGGACGATCTGGTGGTCGTGGCGACGGACGTCGGCGCGGCGAAGATGGCACGCGGGTACGCGAAGCGGCTGGGAGCGGGCCTCGCCATCATGGACAAGAGACGCCCCGGACCCAACGAGGCCGAAGTCATGAACGTCGTCGGTGACGTGGATGGCATGCGCTGCATCATCTCCGACGACATGGTCGACACGGCCGGAACGATGGCCAGCGCGGCAGCCGCTCTCCGGGAGCGCGGCGCCCGCGAGGTCTACGCGATCGCGACCCACGCGCTGTTGTCGGGTCCGGCGGTCGAGCGGCTCAACGGGGCGGATCTGGTCGAGGTGGCGGTGACGGATACGATCGCGATCCCGGCCGAGAAGTCGTCGAGGCTGCGGAATCTGCAGACGGTGTCGGTGGCGCGGCTCCTGGCTCGCGCCATCGAGAGCACGCACTACAATCGTTCCGTGAGCAAGTTGTTCACGTAGATACAGAGAATCGACAAGGAAAGCCGGACCGGGCGGTACGGCGGCGAGGATCAGAGATGAGCGAGCAGGCGGTATTGCAGGTCGAGCAACGGAAGGAAACGGGCAAGGGAGCGGCCCGTCGCATCCGCAACTCGGGCAAGATCCCGGGCAACGTGTACGGTCACGGCGAGGAACCGACGGCCGTGCAGGCCGACGCCCTGCAGTTCAAGGCGTTGATCAGCCGGATCTCCACGGAGAACACGCTGGTCGACCTGAAGATCGATGGTCAGAAGCCACGTGCCGTTCTGATTCGCGAGATCCAGAGGCATCCGTACCGTTCCGACATCCTTCACGTCGACTTCTTCGAGATCACCGCTGGCGAGAAGATCCGTGTCGCGGTTCCGGTGAACCTCACCGGCACTCCTACCGGCGTGAAGAATGGCGGCATTCTCCAGGTGGTGCGGCACGAGATCGAAGTCGAGTGTCTGCCGCGCGACATTCCGCAGTCCTTCGAGGCCGACGTCTCGGAGATGGCCATCGGAGACTCGCTCCACATCGGCGCCCTGGAAACCGGCGACGTGACGCTGCTCGAAGATGAGTCCCTGACCGTGTGCACGGTCGTGGCGCCGAAGGTCGTGGCCGTGGAGGAAGAGGAGCCCGGACTCGAGATCGAGGGCCTGGAGCTGCTCGAGGAGGACGAGGAGCCGGAAGTCATCACGGCCCGCGGGGACGACGAGGACGAGGAGGCGTAGCAGCCCAAGCCGAGCCATCGGATGAAGCTGATACTCGCCCTCGGCAATCCCGGTGACCGTTACCGGGACACGAGACACAACGCGGGTTGGTGGCTGGCCGACCACTTCGCTTCGCGATGGTCGTTCGGTCCTTTCGAGAGGGCGGGGGCCTCGGCATCCGCCGGAGGACGCGTGCGGGGAGAGAGCGTCCGGCTTGTCAAACCGCTGACGTACATGAACCGGAGCGGCCGGGTGCTGGCTCGTTACCTGGCCGATCCGGATTTTCGATTCGAGGAAGACCTCCTCGTGCTGGTGGACGATGTAGCGCTGCCGCCGGGACGGTTTCGCCTCCGGGCGAAGGGATCGGCGGGTGGCCACAACGGCCTCGGATCGATCGAGGAGGCGCTGGGCAGTCGGGAGTACGCCCGACTCAGGATCGGGGTCGGCTCGCCGCGCGATTCGGATCTCGACCTGACCGATTGGGTGTTGGGTGAACCCACCCGTTCGGAAGAGGAAGCGATTCTGGAGCAGTTCGGGCGGATGGCCCTCGCCACCGAGTCGTGGCTGGAGGAGGGCATCGAGCTCGCCATGAACGCGTTCAACGAGAGTTGATCGGGGCGGGCACGGGACAACGGAAACGGAATACAGGAGAGGCTACTCGTGGAGCACTGGATGAGCTGGGCGCTGTGGTTCGGTATCGGAGGCCTCGCGTTCTCTTTGCTGCTCTATTTCTACGTCAGGGCGCAGTCCCCGGGCAGCGAGGGCATGCGCGAGCTGGCGGACGCGATTCACTCGGGTGCGATGGCGTTCCTGCGGCGCGAGTACTCGGTTCTGGTGCCGTTCGTGCTCCTCGTGGCGGCCATGCTTTACTGGCTGATCGGTCCGTCGTCGGCCGCCGCGTACGTCTTCGGGGCCGTCTGCTCGATCACGGCCGGATTCCTCGGGATGCAGGCCGCGACACGGGCCAACGTTCGCACGACCGAAGCGGCCCGCTCCAGCGGTCAGGCCAAGGCTCTGCGGGTGGCCTACAGCGGCGGCGCCGTGATGGGGCTGGCGGTCGGCAGCCTCGGTCTCGCCGGGCTCGGCGGGGTCCTGTTGATCTTCAGTCCGGAGGCGGTCGGATTCCGCCCGTTCGGTGAGATCGTGAGCGGCTTCGCCATGGGGGCTTCCTCGATCGCCCTGTTCGCCAGGATCGGTGGGGGAATCTACACCAAGGCAGCCGATGTCGGCGCCGATCTCGTGGGCAAGGTGGAAGCGGGAATTCCGGAGGACGATCCCCGCAACCCGGCCACGATCGCGGACAACGTGGGAGACAACGTGGGCGACGTCGCGGGCATGGGCGCGGACATCTTCGAGTCCTACGTCGGCTCGATCGTCGCCACGATCGTGCTCGGTGTCACCGTGACGACGATCGCACCGGACCGGCGGCTGGCCGCCATCGCACTGCCGTTCCTGTTCGCCATGATCGGGCTGGTCGCTTCGCTGATCGGCGTCTTCTCGATGCGGATTCTCGAGAAGATGAATCCCGCTGCGGCGCTGCGGAACACGACCTTCGTGGGGGCCGTGCTGTTCTGGATCGGGGCGTACTTCGTGACCGTCCGTCTCGACGTCTTCGGCGGTTCCGAGGTCGCTTTCTGGTCCTGGGGCAACGCGGCGGCCGGCCCCTTCTGGGCCATGCTCTTCGGCTCGCTGGCAGGCATCCTGATCGGCCTGGTCACCGAGTACTACACCGCCGCGAAGCCGGTGCGGTCGATTGCTGCGGCGTCCGAGACGGGGGCAGCCACGAACATCATCACGGGTCTGGCCGTGGGCATGGAGTCCGTGGCGCTGCCCCTGCTCCTCATCTGCGCGTCGATCTTCTTCGCCTTTCAGTTCGCCGGATTGTACGGCATCGGGATCGCCGCCGTGGGCATGCTGGCGACCGTCGGTGTGACGATGACGGTGGACGCCTACGGTCCGATCGCCGACAACGCGGGCGGAATCTCCGAGATGTCGGGTCTCGGACCCGACGTCCGCTCGATCACCGACCGGCTCGACGCGCTGGGCAACACGACGGCGGCGATCGGTAAGGGCTTCGCCATCGGTTCCGCGGCACTGACCGCGCTCGCCCTCTTCTCGGCGTACGCGAACGCGGTAGGACTCACGCAGACCGGGATCAACATCGTCGATCCGCTGGTCGTCATCGGACTCTTCATCGGCGGCATCACGCCGTTCTTCATCGCGTCGCTCACCATGACGGCCGTCGGCCGGGCCGCGGCGGGAATGGTGGCCGAGGTGAGACGGCAGTTTCGGGAGATCGCCGGGCTGATGGAGGGCACGGCGAAGCCGGACTCGGCGCGCTGCGTGGACATCTCCACCCGGGCAGCGCTGCGGGAAATGGTGATTCCCGGGCTGACGGCCATCACCGTGCCCATTCTGGTCGGCCGCTTCCTCGGCGTGGAAGCGCTGGGCGGCCTGCTGGCGGGAGCGACGCTCTCCGGCGTGCTGCTGGCCCTGTTCATGGCGAATGCCGGTGGTGCCTGGGACAACGCCAAGAAGTACATCGAGGGTGGAGCGCTCGGGGGCAAGGGATCCGATCCTCACAAGGCGGCGGTGGTCGGGGACACGGTGGGGGATCCGTTCAAGGACACCTCGGGTCCGTCGATGAACATCGTGATCAAGCTGATCAGCGTCGTGTCCCTCGTCCTCGCTCCCTGGTTTGCGCGAGTTCACGGGAGAGCCGTGGTGAACGCCGACACGCTGGAAGCGCTCAGAGGGGCGCTGGAGTGGCTGCCTTTCCTCGGGTGAGCCCGTCGGGGTGCGGGCCCGGGTTGTAGGCCGGGGCCCGCACGACTAGCTTGGCGCCGCCCGCGGACGAGGCAGGTCCGCGGCGCGCGAGAAGTAGTACAGATTCTCCTGCCGCGGGAACGTGCCCGTGGCCGACTCAGACCGAAGGAGCGAACGCATGCGGGACTACGAAGTCGTCTACATCTTCAAGTCCTCCCTGACCACCGACGAGATCGAGAAGCGCCTGGAAGGGTATCACTCGAAGATCCTCGGCTCGGAGGGGAGCGAGATCACGGCGGTCGAGCACTGGGGCAAACGCCAGCTCGCCTATCCCATCGATCGGAACGACAACGGCTATTACGTCGTGACGCAGTTCACGGCCTCTCCCTCCGTCCTGCCGGAATTCGAACGGGCTCTCAAGCTGGACGATGAACTCCTGAGGCACCTCGTGGTGCTGTCGGAGGGAGAGCTTCCCGTTCCCTTTGCCGTGGACGACGAGAAGGACCGCCCCGGCCGCAGGGACGACGACGATGACGACGACGACGATGACGACGACGATGACGACGATGACGATGACGACGACGATGACGACGAGGACGAGGACGACGACGAGGACGACGACGATGACGACGAGAAGGAGGACTGAGGCATGGCTTTCCGAAAGGTATGCAAGTTCTGCGAGCGCAATGTCGAGAGAATCGACTACAAGGATGCGGATACGCTCGGCCGTCTGATCACGGACCGCGGCAAGATTCTCCCGAGACGGGCGACGGGCACGTGCGCCCGGCACCAGCGGCAGCTGGGCACGGCGGTGAAGAGAGCCCGGTATCTGGCGCTGATTCCGTACATTCAGGGCTATCATTCCTGAGTGCATGCGGGATCGGTGAAACGGAACGGCGAGGCGTGAAGGAGAGAGGCTGGACGCTGGCCCGGGCGGCTCTGCTCGTGATGGCGGCGGCCATGCTGTCGCCGATCAGCCCGGTGTGGATGGTGTTCGTCCCGTTCGCTCTCCTGCTGCTGGCCTTCCGGACCGACGACTGGATGAGCGTGGCTCTGGCCGCGCTGATCCTCGGCATGGGTTTCGCCGGCACTCCGCCCGGCGGGATGGAGTGGTACGTGCCCCGGGCCTGGAGCCTCATCGTCGGCGGATCCTTCGTCGCCGTGAGCGTCGCGCGGGGAGGAGAGGGCTGGATGGATCGCTCCCTCGGAGCCATCGGTCTCGCCGTTGGGGGCATGCTGCTCATCGGCCTCGCGCGTCCCGGTGTCGTGCAGGGCGTCAACTGGTGGATGGTGGGGGAGATTCGGCAGGCCGCTCTGGTCGCCGGCAGTATCGTCCAGCAGTTGCAGGGAGGAGCCGATCCGGAGGTGCAGCGCCAGGTATCCGGGGCCGTACAGCGCTGGCTGGACTTTCAGGAGGAGGTGTATCCGGCCCTGCTCCTGCTGGCCACCGTCGCCTCTCTCGGCCTGGCGTGGTTCGGGTTCGAGAGGATCTCGGGTCGTGTCCGGAGCCCGGGCCCGGTTCGCGGGTTTCGCTTCAGCGACCACCTCATCTGGTTGCTGATCGGCGGGCTGTGCCTCCTGGTCTTCCCGCTCGGGCGTGCGGCCTTCCGAATCGGAGAGAACGCGGCACTCTTCATGGGTGCGCTGTACCTTCTCCGGGGAGTGGCCATACTGCTGTGGATCGGTGCCGCAGCCGTCACGTCCGTTTGGAGCGGGCTGCTGCTCGGTCTGGCCGCGGTGTTGCTGTATCCGCTCGTGCTCGGGACCGCCCTGGTCCTCGGGTTGAGCGACACGTGGATCGATCTCCGGGCGAGGCTGTCCCGAGCCCGGACGCGAGACGATATTTGAGTGGAGTCCGCGGCGTCCTGAACGTCGGCGGACGGTGGGATACGCAAGCAAGGGGTGCAGGACATGGTTCAGATCATACTCAGGCAGGCGATGGACAACCTCGGTGAGATCGGGGAAGTCGTGGACGTCAAGCCCGGTTACGCGAGGAACTTCCTGATTCCGCAGGGCATCGCCTACGAGGCGACCGAAGCGAATCGAAAGCGGTTCGAAGAAGAGCGCCGCCACATCCTCGAGCGGTCCGCGCGGGACCTCGATCGCGCGAGAGCCGCGGCGGAGCGGATCGAGGGCCAATCGGTTAGCTTCACGGTCCGGGCCGGCGAGGAGGGCAAGCTGTTCGGTTCGGTCACGGCGACCGACATCGCCCAGGCGCTGGAAGAGCAGGGCATCGAGGTGGATCGTCACCTGATTCGACTGGACGAGCCGATCAAGCAGCTCGGCGTGTACAAGGTCTCGGTGCGGCTCCACTCGGAAGTCAGGCCGGAGGTGACCGTTTGGGTCATCGCGGAGGGCGATACCGGGAGCTGATGGATTCGGACCGGGTGCGGGCCGCCTCGCGCGTCCCGCCCACGACACTGGGAGCCGGGGTTGAGCGATACCGCGAGGGTGGGCGCCGACGCTGATCGACCGGGAACGGATCCCCTGGAGGACGGTCCCGTCCGTCCTCGCGTTCGCATCGCCTATGTCGATGGACACCGCCTGCGGCGGGGCTTTCTGGCCGGCGCCGCCTACGTGGCCCGCCAGCGGGCGGAGCTGGATCGAATCAACGTATTCCCGGTTCCGGATGGGGACACGGGAACCAATCTGACTCTTACCCTGCGCTCCATCTCGGACGCTCTGCGCAGAGTGCGGAGCGAGTCGTTCTCCGAGGTCGCCGGGGTCGCGGCCGAGGCCGGCGTGCTCGCCGCGCGTGGTAACTCGGGCATGCTGTTCTCGCGGTATCTGCTCGGATTCTCCGACAGCGTGGCGCGTCGGCCTCGCGTAGGGCCTCACGACATCGCCGAGGCCCTGTCCGCAGCTGCCACCTCTCTGCACGACGTGCTCGAGAATCCCCGTGAGGGAACCATCATCACCGTGGCGCGGGACCTGGCCGCCGAAGCGAGGCGACGCGCGCACTCCCACTCGGACCTCTACCTCTGGCTGAAGGAGCTGCAGGAGGCCGCGCACCGATCGCTGCTGCGCACCCGGGAGCTCCTTCCTGCGTTGCGGGAGGCCGGTGTGGTGGACGCGGGTGCGAAAGGGTTCGTGTCCTTCTTCGAGGGCGTCGTCCGCTACATCGATGGCCAGGCTCCGGGCGATGTGATCGCGGAGGCACCGCTGGAGCGAACGCACGGGGGTGACCGTCCATCGCTGTACATGGCCCGGGAGGCCGGGGTCGGGGCCGACGAGGGGCGTTACTGCACCCAGATCGCGCTGCGGGGGGACCACGTTCCGGACACGACCCACATCCGCCGCCTGATTCAGGACCTGGGAACATCAACGATCGTTCTGCGCGCCGGTCCCGTAGCGAAGGTGCACATTCACTCCGATACGCCGGCGGTCGTGCGGGAGCGACTAGAGGAGCTCGGCGAGATCGTGTCGGAGGTGGTGGAGGACACACAGCTCGTCGGCGCCGGGCGCCACGTGGCCGTGGTCACCGACTCGGCGGCCGATCTTCCTCACGAGTGGGCGGAGCGGCATGGCGTCACGGTCGTTCCGCTGCAGGTCATCGTCGGGGACGATACGTATCGGGACGGAATCGACCTCGACAGCGATGCGCTGAGGGACATTCTGTTGACTCCCGGGGCCCCGGCTCCCAAGACCTCGCAACCCGCTCCGTCCGTGTTCGAAGAACGATTCCGGACCGCGTTGGGCCAGGGGGCAGAGCAGCTGTTGGGCGTGTTCGTCAGCGGTGGACTGTCCGGGACGTTCGCGTCGGGAGCCGCCGCCATGCGAGAGTTCGATGCGCCGTCGGTTGCCGTCGATTCGAGATCGGGCTCACTCGGAGTCGGACTGCTGGTGGCTCGAGCGGTGGAATTGCTGGATGACGGACACAGCCTCGAGGAAGTGGCGGCCGAGCTCGAGCAGGTGCGCGACCGGTCGAACATCTTCCTCACCGTCGACACGTTCGAGTTTCTGCTGCGGTCCGGCCGGGTCGGTCGGGCGAAGGCATGGCTGGGGGGTCTCCTCGATCTGAAGCCGATCCTCACGTTGGATCGCGAGGGACGGGTCATCCGCGCCGGCACGGCCCGGGGCTCCGATGCCCTGATGCAGCAGGTTCTCGATCAGGTGGAGACCGGGCTCGAGGGAGCCCGTCGATACCGACTGGGGGTGGCGCACTTCGCGGCGCCCGAAGTGGCGCAGGAGCTCGTGCGGGAATTGGAGGCCCGCTTCGACCCGGTCGAGCTCCTGAGTGGTCCGACCACGGCGTCTCTCGCCGTGCATACCGGTCCCGGGGCCTGGGCGGTCGCCTACCAGGTCGAGGAATGACCCGACCCGGGAGCCGCGACGGATCTCGGAGCCTGTAAGCCGTACGGACGCAAACAGAGGAGCGGAAGAGGAGCACGTGGCACAGATCGAAGCCGATGTGAAGATGGAAGAGAAGACCCCGGCCGAGGTCGTGGTGGCGGTCGAGGCGGCGCTCGAGCGGAACGCTCGGGATGCAGCGTTGCTCGACCTGCGGGGCCTGTCCGATGCCACGGACTGGTTCCTGATCGCCAGCGGCGATTCCGATACCCACACGCGGGCGATCGCCGAGAACGTGGTCGAGAGGCTGCGAGAGGCGGGCTACCGGCCGGCCGGGATCGAAGGGAAGTCCGCGGCCCACTGGATCCTTCTCGACTACATCACCCTCGTGGTGCACGTGTTCCTTCCCCGCGTGCGGGATTATTACGATCTCGAGCGACTGTGGGGAGACGCTCCTGCGCTCGCGCTGGAATAGGGCAGGACACCGGTCGGCGCGAGGCCTTCCGGCCGACTTCCAGCCAACGAACGTGCTCGGCGAGGCGTGTGTCGATCCCCTCGCGTTCGTGCCCGTCGTTCTTTCTTGCCACCCTCTTCGCCGCTCGTCATGTTGCCGTCGTAGACCGCAGGATGGCACTCCGCGAGGAAAGAGGCGCATTGAAACATGATCTCCGTGCGGCACGGATCGCCCGCGGGACGGCCGCCGCGCTGGCGGCTCTCGTGCTGGGGGCGTCCTGTGAGCCGTCATCCCCGACCCCCGAGGCCGACCGTCTCGAACCCGCGCTCCGCGGGGCGGCACTGGTCGTGGGCTCGACCGTGGACCAGTGGAGCCTGCTCGCGGTTCCATCCGCGGGAGGGGCCGCCGAAGCCCGCGACCTGACCGATCTCGATCGCGTGGTCTGGACGGGCGACTCGGAGCTCCCGCCCAGCGTGGAGGCCCACGCACTCGCCGGTGGCCGAGTCCTCCTGCGTTCCGCAGACGGAACGCTGCACACCTACGATCCGCCGACGGACGCCCTCGTGCGGGTCGGAGAGGTCGAACCGGAGGCGACGTGGGTCGGCAGCCCGTCGGTGGGGCTGTACATGTCGCCGAGCGGCTCTCTCGTCGAGGTTTCCCGGGACGGCGTGTGGCGCTACGGTCTGGACCGGAGCCTGAGCTGGGCAGCACCGGCCGAAGGTGGCGTGCTCGTGGTAGTCGACGGCGAGGCCGAGCGTCGGGAGGTATGGCTCTTGAGACGCGACGAAGCCGAGCCGGTCGAGACGGGATCGGCGGCCGTTCAGCCGCCGGGGCTCGTGATGGCCTGGGGCCGAAGGGCGGCGTTTCGGTCGGCGCAGGGCCGCGGGCTGGTCTTTCTGACCACACAGCCGATCGGTGTGGCCGGAGACGTCGATCTGTCCGGCCAGATCCTCGCGCTGGCGGCCTCTCCTTCGTCTCACGAAGTGTACGCGGCGCTCGACGTCCCACCGCGTTTGCTGGCCGTCAACCGTTTCAACCTCGAGAGCCGTGTGCTGGCGGACCTCCCGGCCCCGGCGGAGTCGATCCGGCCCACCCTGTTCGGAGAGGGCGTGCTCGTGCGGCAGCAGGGAGTGGCCGTGTGGATCCCGGTGAGCGGGGGCTCCCCGGTTCGGGCCGTCACGGAATGGCGGACCGACCTTCCTCTCGGTCTTCCGGGGTCTCGGGTCGTGACGGTGGAAGGCGGAGAGGTGCGCGTCGTCGACCTCGAATCGGGAGGCTCGACGGACGTCCAGGGTGCCGACGCAAGTCGATGGTGGATACCGATTCACTGGAATCCGGCCGCGGCGGTCACGACCGACCGACTCGGCGAAGAGGTGATCCGTCCGGCGACACCTCCGGGAGCGCCGGCAGCCGTGGATTCCATGGCCCTGGCCGAGCGAATGGAGGTCGCCCCGGGGCTGAGGGATGAGACGGCCGCGCCGGCAGAGGCGGGACCGCCACCCGGGTTCTACGCGATCGTCGGGTCGGCCCGGCAGGCCGCCGGGATCCGCGATCTTGTCCAATCGCTCGAAGAGGCCGGGTTTTCGACGGAGGTCCAGGACGTGCCCGATGAGGCGGGGCGCACCTGGTACCGGGGTCTGGTCGGTCCCTATCGGTCACGTTCGGAGGCGGAGGCAGCAGCCCGACAGCTTCTGCGGGAGCGCAGGCTCGAGGCATGGGTCACCGAGATCGCTGCTGCCGGACGCTCGCGGGAGGAGACGAACTGATCGAGTGACTCATGCGCGGGAGAGGGGGGAGAGCCCCCCGAGGCCAGCCTGGTTGCCCGAAGCGGCCCGAAGGGTACTGGTCGTGGGCAGGTCTTCTTCCGATGACGTGGACATCGCGGCGGCACTCGAGGTGGCGGAGATCGTCGGCCGAGCCCGGCCTCGCACGATCTTCGTGAACACGGTGGCGGGTGCGGCCGGCCCGGATCGGGGCCTCGGTGCCGAGGGCCGACCCGGGCTGCATGACGTGACGCTGGGGAAACGCCGGGTGGCCGACGTCGCGTTCAAGCCGGCTCTTCGCTCGTTCATCGCCGTACCCGCGGGTGAAGCCGTTCCCGGCATCGTCGAGCTGTCCGGGCTGCCCTTCTTCCGCCACCTGGTGGAGGCGGCTGGCCGCGGCGGCACCCTCCTTCTGTACCTGACGGAAACCGATCTGGGCCACCTGTGCCGGGCCCCGGCCCACCTCGGCGCCCTCTCGGTCGACGGTCTCGTCGTGCTGGGCGGTGCAACCGTTCCTCGTCACATGCCGGGGGGGCTGCGGGTCCTCGCACGGATCGAGTCGGAGGGATCGGCCGGAACGACCGCCTTACCGTCGACCGGTCGGCCCGAGGTCCGTGAACCCTCCGCCACGAAGCAGGGTGGCTTCTACCGTCCGAGCGCTACGCCACCGATCGTGGCAGTAGAGAAGGACCGACGCAGGTCCCGCCGACCGTGGGAGATATGGCTCGACCGCCTGAGGCAGCGCGTGCCGGCCAGCGGGCTGGGGGGCGTGGCCGTGGTCTGGCTGGTGGCGGTGCTGGCCGTCTGGCTCGTGTGGCAGGGCCTTTCCGGATGGCCGGCGTTCGAGGAGGAGATCGTTCCCATCGTCGAAACCGACGCTCCCGAGCGGGTGGCCGGGGAGACCGGAGCTGCGGGCGTCCCGGAAGCGGGGCACGCGGCGCAGGCCGATTCGAACGCGGCGGAGACCCGGGAAATCACCGAGCCGGAGGAGGTTACCCCGGCGCCGCCGGCGCCGTCCGGGACGGAACTTCCATATTCGGTGCTCGTCGCCAGCCTCTATCCGTACGAGGAGGCAGAGAGAAAGCGTTCCGAGCTGGAGGAGAGCGGCAACCTGGCCTTCGTGGCTCCTACGCCCGTGGGCGATCGACTCTACTACCGGGTGTTCGCGGGCGCGCTCGAGGACCGGCTGCAGGCCCGCGACCTCATGCGACGGCTGGTCGAGAGCCGGGAGAAGGAGAGAGAGCGCGACTGGGACATGAGGCCGGCGCGCCTCGCGTTCGCTCTGGGTGAATTCGTGGACCCGGACCAAGCCGAATCCGAGCGCCGACGCTTGCACGATGCGGGGGTGCCGGCTTATGTGCTTCCCACAGGAGACAGCACCGGGGCAATCTACCGACTCTATTCAGGCGCGTACGAGTCCGAGGAGGCCGCAGGGCCCGCGGACAGCCTGCTTTCCGCCGCCGGAGTGAACGCCACGCTCGTGACCCGGAGGGGCGAGCCGCAGTGAAGAACCAGCAGTGAAGATCCAGTCGCTCAGCCTGCACGGCTTCAAATCCTTCGCCGACCGGACCGAGATCGCGGTGCATGAAGGGGTCACGGCGATCGTCGGGCCGAACGGGTGCGGGAAGTCGAACATCTCGGACGCGTTGCGCTGGGTCCTCGGCGAGCAACGTCCGACGGCGATCCGCGGAAGCCGGATGGAGGAGGCGATCTTTCAGGGCACCGCGCAACGCAAGCCCATTCACCGAGCAGAAGTGTCGCTGACACTCGCCAACGAGGACGGGATCCTCGCCGTGCCGCAGAAGGAGGTCGTGATCGGTCGGACGGTGTTGCGGGGAGGCGAGTCGGATTACCAGCTCAATGGGGCGAGCTGCAGGCTCAAGGACATTCACGACCTGTGCCGCGACACGGGTCTGGGCGCGAACGCCTATTCGATCATCGAAGCACGGATGATCGACGCCATCCTGTCGGACCGGGCAGAAGAGCGTCGGTCGCTGTTCGAGGAGGCCGCGGAAGTCGGCCGGTACAAGGACCGCAGGAGGACGGCGCTGCGCAGGCTCGATCAGGCGGAGCATGATCTGGATCGACTCGAGGACGTCCTCGGGGAGGTCCGGAGCAAGGTTCGCTCTCTCGGTCGGCAGCGCGGTCGGGCCCGACGATATGAAGATCTGCGTGAGCGACGGCTTCAGCTCGAGGTCGCGGTGGCCGACGAGAGGCTTCGGTCGATGGAGTCCCGTCTGAAGGAGGCGGAGGCCGAGCTGGAAGCTCTGAGGCGGCGACAGCCGGAACTGCAAGCCGGTCTGCGACAGCGGGAGACGGAGGCCGAGAACCTCCGCCTGCAGCTGATCGAGAGCGAGCGGGGACGCTCCGAGGTGGCAGCCACGCTGGAGAACACGCGAGCGCGGGCGGAGGAGCTGGAGCGCGGGCGCCTTCTGGCGGCGGAGCGGGTCTCCGCTTCGGAGGCGAGAGGCCGGGCGATCCGCGAGGAGCGGAGTCAGATCGAGGCCCGTCGATCCGACCTGGCGGCCGCCGCCGAGGCCCTGAGGGCCGAGGTCGAGGAAGACGAGGCGGACCTGAATGCCCGCCGCGATCAGGTGGGTGAGCTCGAGGCGTCGGTCGAACGTCTCCGCGCCGAGCGAAGAGCGGTCGAGGAGCGGGAGCGGGAGGCCCTCGGCGCCCTCGCCGGGGTGATCCGGGAGCTGGGTGCCCTGGATGCGGAAGCGGAGGCGGTCCGGGAGCGCTCACGGGAGTGGGAACGTGAGCTCGAACGGCGCGCGGAGGAGCGGTCGGCTCTCGCGCAGACCATTGCGGTCGCCGAGGCGAGGCTGTCGGAGCTCGAGGAGAGCGCCCAAAGCCGGGTCGCGATCGTTCGGTCGCTCGAAGCTCGCATCGCCGATTCCAGGAGCGAGTATCAGGAGCTCCGCGAGAAGCTGAGGCGAGAGCGCGACAGACTCGGTGCCCTGGAGAGCGAGGTGGCATCCCTCGGAGCCGTCGCTGCCGGGCTGGCCACCACCCTGGCGGAAGGTACGGATCTTCCTCCCGTCGTGGCCGACCTGATTCGCGAGCTCGGGCCGGGGGAGGGGATCCTCGGTGTGCTCGCCGACGCGATCGAGGCGCCCCGTGACGTCAGGTCGGCCGTGGAGTCCCACCTGGGAGCGCTGCTCGGCGCCGTGCTCGTCAGAGACTGGAAGGCAGTGCGGCTCGTGCGGCAGTGGTTGGGTGACCGCGATGGCGGAGAGGGCGTCGTCCTGTTGCCCGTCGATCCCGGACCGCGCAAACAGCCCCGGGATCGCCCCAGCGGATTGGCCGGGAAGGTCCGGCTGGACGGAGAGGGCCGTGCGTGGGCTCACTCCCTCCTGGCGGACGTGGAGCTCGCCGCGGGCGACGAGCTGTCTCCGCGGGAGACCGCATGGGTCTCTCCCGACGGCGCGGGCCAGGACGATCGCGGCATCGTCCGCCTCGGCCGTCCGGCGGCCGGGGAAGGCGTTCTGCGGCGAAGAGGGGAGCTGTCCGAGCTGGAGGCCCGGCTGGAGACCGCCCGCCGTGAGCTCGACGAGGCCCGGGAGGCGGCGTCCCGGACGGACGCAGAGGCCGAGACCGCAGGGCAGGACCTGGCCCGACTGGAGCGCGAGCTCGAGGACGCGGACGCGGAGCGGCGGTCGGTGGAATCCGAGCGGGACCGGGAGTCGGATCGTCTCGAGCGATCGCGGCACGGGCTCGGAGAGGTGGAACGACGGATGGAGGAGCTTCGGACGATGCAGGACTCGCTCGAGGGGAGCGAGTCCGACGACAGCCGCCGGACCGCCCTGGAAGAGAGGCGAGACGAGGCCGAAGGCATCCTGGCCGCGGAGCGGGCCGGTCAGCTCTCGGCGACCGCGGACTGGGAGCGCGAGAACGCCGCGCTCCAGGAGAGCCGCCTCGAGCTCACGCGCCGCGAGACGCTTCTTCAGTCACGCAAGGAGCGCCAGGAACGCCTCAGTGAGACGATCGCCGAGCTCGATCGGAGGGTGGACGCTCTGGAAGCCGAACGGGAAGAGCTGGATGAGACGGTGCTCCGGAGCCGTGCGTCGATCGCGGCCGCCGAGGAGGAGCTGGTCGGCTTGCTGGAACGGAGGACGGAGCTGGCCGAGCGGGTGCGCGAGGCTCAGGAGGGTCTGGATGAGCGCCGCGCGGAGCTGGAGTCGCGGGAATCGGCGTTGCGTGTGGAGAGGCAGGCCGAGCGCGAGATCGCCGAGCAGCGGCATGCGCTCGAACTGGAAGTCTCGCAGCTCAGGGGCTCACGCGCCAACGTACGGGAACGGCTCGAGGCGGAATGGGAGACCACGTTCGAGGAGCTGAAGGGCCGCGTGGAGGTGCCCGAGGACGGGACCCCGGAGGATTGGGCCGGGGAACTGGAGTCGATCCGCACACAGCTCGGCGGAATCGGCCCGGTCAATCTGCTCGCGGCCCAGGAATACGACGAGGAGAGAGAACGGCTCGATTTCCTCGAGTCTCAGAAGGCGGACCTGGAGAAGGCCCGCGCCGACCTGCATGATTCCATCCGTCGGATCAACGAGTCGGCGTCGGCGGCGTTCAGCCGCGTGTTCGAGGAAGTCCGTGAGAACTTCCATCGGATCTTCCTGACCCTGTTCGAGGGAGGCGAGGCGGACGTCTGGCTGGAGGATCCGGACGATCCGCTGGATTCCCCGATCGAGATCTCGGCGAGTCCGAGGGGCAAGAAGACCCAGCGCATTCATCTTCTCTCCGGCGGAGAACGGGCTCTGACGGCACTGGCTCTGCTGTTCGCGATCTACCTGGCCAAGCCGAGCCCGTTCTGCGTGATGGACGAGGTGGACGCGCCGCTCGACGAGACGAACATCGGCCGGTTCACCGCCATGCTGCAGCGGTTCAAGTCCGACACGCAGTTCATCGTGATCACCCACAACGCGCGCACCATCGAGGCGGCCGACTGGATCTATGGCGTCACGATGCAGGAGCCGGGGGTGAGCAAGATCGTGAGTCTCGAGCTGCAGGATCTCCCGCGCGGTCAGGTCGCGTGACCAGGGGGATGCGAACGTGCGGCTGACGGTCGCGGGTTGCGGCACAGTGGTGCCGGAGGCCGACCGCGCCTGCTCCGCGTACTGGCTGGAACACGGTGATGCGCGGCTTCTCCTGGATTGCGGTTTCGGAGCCGTGCAGGCCCTGGCCCGGGTCGGCGTTCCGTGGAGCCGCGTTTCGCACCTCATCCTGACCCACTTCCATGCCGACCACGTCGGCGCCCTGCCCGGCCTGTTCTTCGCCCTCCGCCACGGGGTGCATCCTGCCCGGTCCGCTGCGGACCCACTCGAGGTCTGGGGTCCGACCGGCACTCGCGACCTGTTCCGCAGCCTGGCGTCGGCCCTTGGGGACTACCTTCTGGACCCGGGATTCCCCGTCTCCATCCGCGAAATGACTCCCGGTGCCGAGGTGAGCGCCGGCGAGGTCACGGTCACCTGCCGGGACGTGCCTCACACACCCGAGAGCGTGGCGATCCGGCTCACGGCGCGGCCCGAAGGGCGCACGCTGGTCTACACCGGCGACACGGGGCCCGACGAGGGTTTGGCCGCATTCTGCCGCGAGGCGGATGTGCTGCTCAGCGAGTGTTCGCTTCCCGACGATCGGGTGGGTGACAACCATCTGTCCCCTGCCCGGGTCGCCCGCCTGGCCCGCCGCGCCGGGGTCAACCGGCTCGTGGTGACGCACGTCTATCCTCAGTTCAGGCTCTCCGCCGACGTGGCGGCGCTGATCGCGGCAGCCGGCTACGACGGCGCCATCGAGCTGGCCCGGGAGGGCCTGCAGCTCGACGTCTGACGGCCGCCCGGGACGTCCTGCCGTTCGCCCAGCGTCCCGCTCCCGCGCGGATCGCCCGTTCTCCGTTGAGAATCGAATGATCCGTATCCGCACGGTATCCCCATGCGCCGGCACCTGTACGGCCGGCCGTGGAGGGGCACGGAAAGAGGCAACCTGCATCGATCGCGGAGGCGGGGCCGATCCATGAACGACAACGCATCGCTTGGGAAGAGGGGTGAGGAACTGGCGGCGAGGCTGCTGCTTCGGGACGGCTACCGCATCCTCGCTCGCAACTGGCGTTCCGGGCGGTATGAGCTCGATCTCGTGGGCATTCGCGACGGAGAGGTGGTCTTCGTCGAGGTGAAGACGCGACGGCCGGGGCCGCAACCGGAGGAAGAGTGCGTGCGCCCGGTCCAGCGTCGCCACATTGGCCGGGCCGCTGCGGCCTGGATGCGGGCGAACCCGGGGACGGGCCGGACCTTCCGCTTCGACGTCGTCGTCATCTCTTGGCCTGTTCGTGCCCGCCCTCGGATCCGCTACATCCCCGATGCATTCGATGCCGCCGGGCGCTGATCCGCCGGCCCAGGCCCCGGCCGAATCATGATTGACCCGGGCGGGACCGGCCGATAGCTTCGCCACGCCCCAGGCCCGTGGGGCCGGAGCGCGTGAATCCCGTCAGGACCGTGAAGGTAGCAGCGGTAAGCGTGTGAAGGTCGCCACGGTTCGCCTGGGGTTTGTAGCTTTCCGAGGTACACGCCGGGCCGCTGCGACTTCCCCGCTTTCGAGCCCGCCTGCGCATCGGTAGCTTGGCCGACATGTATCGAACCGCGCTGGCCCGGAAGCACCGTCCCCGTCGCTTTGCCGACCTCGTCGGCCAGGATCACGTGGCGTCGACCCTGTCCACCGCCGTGGAATCGGAGCGGGTCGCACACGCGTACCTGTTCTGCGGACCGCGCGGAATCGGTAAGACCACGGCCGCCCGGGTCCTGGCGATGGCCCTCAACTGTCCGGACCGGGAGGGTGGGGAGCCGTGCGGTACGTGCGAATCCTGCGAGAGCATCTGGTCCGGCCGGACCTCCCTCGACGTGGTGGAGATCGACGCGGCGAGCAACCGCGGCGTCGACGATGCGAGGGACCTGAGGGAGCGCGCCATGTATGCGCCCTCGGACGAGAGCCGCTACAAAGTCTACATCATCGACGAAGCACACATGCTTACCCGGGAGGCATGGAACGCCCTCCTCAAGATCCTCGAGGAGCCGCCGCCCCGGGTCATCTTCGTCTTCGCGACCACTGAGCCGCAGAAGATCCGGCAGAGTGCTTCCCCCGTCCTTTCGCGGGTGCAGCGGTTCGACTTCCGGCGCGTATCGGTGACCGACCTGATGGAGCGCCTGAACCGGGTGCTCGAAGTCGAGGCAGTGACGGCAGGGCCGGAGGCCCTGCTGCCGATCGCACGCCGGGCCGAGGGCGGCGTCCGTGACGCCCTCTCCCTCCTCGACCAGGTCCTCTCGTTCAGCGGCGACACGGTGTCTCCCGACGACGTACGCCGAATGCTCGGGCTGGTCGAAGAAGAGCGGTACCTCGAGCTGCTGGAGATGATATCCGCCGGAGACCGGGCCGCCGTGTTTCCGTTCGTTCAGGCCCTGCTGGACGAGGGGTACGACCTGGCCGAATTCGTCCAGGGGCTCGGAGACACGCTCCGGGCGGTGCTCGCCCTCCGCCTGGATCCCGAGTCGGATCCGGCCGAGCTCAGTTCCGACTTTCGCCGGGCGCTGGCCGAGATCGGTGGCAGCTTCACGCCGGAGGATCTGTTGCGTCTCCTGGTGACCACGGCCGATTTCGAGTCCGCCGGCCGGTTTCGGCGCAGCGCGCAGCCCCGAATCCAGGTCGAGGTGCTCCTCCTGCGGCTCGTCAGCCTCGAGAGCCGGGTCGGTCTGGATGAGCTCCTAGCGCTCCTCGGATCTCCCGAAGAAGCGTCGAGTCCCGGGACGCCGCGGAAGGCCGGGCGTTCGAGGAAGAGCCCGCCGCCCGCGAGTCGGGCGAGCGAGAACCCTCCGCCCGATGGGTCCGCGGCCCCCGTGGTGAAGCCTGCCTCCCCGGCAGCAGAGTCTTCCTCCTCGGAGGAGCCAGTGCAGACCGAGGAAGCACCGGAAGAGGGGGCTGAGCCGTCGAGGTCGCCGACCCCGATGGACGTGCGGTCGGCCTGGTCGGAGGCGCTCGAGGCCGCTCGCGGTTCCGCGCCGGGGGGACGGTGGATCGGGCTTCGTGGCGCTACCGTCACCGGGTACTCGGACGGCGAGCTGGCTCTCGCGCTTCCCCCCGGCCTCGCCGGGGATCTGCGCGAGTACCTCGCCGACGTGCGCCGTTCGGCGCCGCTCCGCGCGGAGCTCGGGTCGCGACTCGGCATCGATCCGGCATCGCTCGGGTTTCGGATCGGTGACGGCGGGTCGAGCGGGCGGATCACGGCGGAGTCCGCGAGGGACCTGAAGCTGAAGAGGCTCGTGGAGACGGACCCCAGACTCCGCGAGGCGGTAGAAACACTGGATCTGAAACTCACCGAGGAGTGAGCCCCTTGGAAAACTTGAATCAACTGCAGCAATTAATGCAGCTCGGGCAGCAGATGCAGTCCCGCCTGGCGGAAGTTCAGGAGCGGCTGGAGCAGGAGACCTTCACGGCGGCCGCGGGCGGCGGGCTGGTCGAGGTGACGGCGGACGGAAAGGGCTCCGTTCGCGCGCTGCGGATCGATCCCTCGGCCGTGGACCCGGATGACCTGGAAATGCTGGAAGATCTGATCCTGGCGGCGATTGCCCAGGCGCAGGAGAAGGCGCGCAAGCAACTCGAGGCCGAGATGCGGCAGGCGACGGGCGGAATGCCTCTTCCCAACCTCGGCTCGCTGCTGGGCGGTTGAGTGTCGGCTATCGAGTCACTCATCGGCGAGTTCGGGCGACTCCCCGGGATCGGCAGGAAGACGGCCCAGCGCCTGACCTATCATCTGCTCAAGGCTCGACCTGAGGAAGCGCGGCGGCTTTCCGCTGCGATCGACCGGGTGCTGGCGGAGGTGAAGGCGTGTGGCGAGTGCGGGAACCTGAGCAGCGAAGCGCCTTGCGAGTTCTGCCGCAATTCGAGACGGGACGCCGCACAGATCTGCGTCGTGGAGGAGGCTTCCGACATCGCTGCGATCGAAGCGTCCGGACGCTACCGGGGGCGCTACCACGTCCTCGGGGGGCACCTGTCCCCCCTGGACGGAGTAGGACCGGACCAGTTGAACATCGCGCGGCTCATGGAGCGCTTGCGAGACGGTGTGAGCGAATTGATCATCGCCACCAATCCGAGCGTGGAGGGGGAAGCGACGGCAGCCTACCTGCACCGTTCCGCGCTGGGCGTCGCGGGGGTCCGGGTGACCCGTCTGGCACGGGGTCTGCCGGTAGGTGGTGACTTGGAATACGCGGACGGGGTGACTATTGCGGAGGCGTTCAGCGGACGCCGGGAGATGTGAATGTCGGATAAGGTGATCGTGGTTCGGGAGGAGTCCGCCACCTGGAAGGCCATGAAGTTCGTCGCCATCGGTCTGCTCGGCCTGGCGGCGATCGGGGGAGCCGGCGTTCTGCTGGCCCGTGATCAGATGGCGCGCCATCAGAGCGAGCTGTTCAGCCCGCATCCGTTGCGACGCCTGGCTGCCCTCGGCTATCTGCGAGCCCATCCCGATGTGGACAATGTGCTCCTGCTGAGGGACTACCTGGCTTGGGAAGAGCGGACGATGCTGCGGAAGCGGGCAGCCGCGGTCCTATCGGGAATGGAGGAGTATCTGGCGGCGGAGGAGAGCGTCGAGAGGGCCTGAACCCATGCCGACCACGGATCCGGTCACCGGCGAGGTGGGGTGCAAGGTCGTCTACTACGGGCCGGCCGCCAGCGGGAAGACGACCAACCTCAAGTACGTGTACGGACGGCTCGATCCCGCCGCCCGGGGCACACTCATCACGCCCACGGACGGCCCCGAGAGGACCCTGTTCTTCGACATGCTCCCTGTCGACATGGGCGTCGTTCGAGGCGTACAGACGAGGTTCCGAATCTACACGGTGCCCGGGCAGAAGCCGCAGCACGAGAGCCGCCGGCTGGTTCTGAGAGGTGTCGACGGTCTCGTGTTCGTGGCCGACAGCCACCCTCAGAGACTGGCCGCCAACCGCGAATCTCTCCTGGACCTGGAGCAGAATCTCGCCGAGTGGGGGCGCGACCTGTCCGATATCCCCATGGTCATCCAGTTCAACAAGCGCGACCTCGACGGGGCGACGCCGGTCGACGAGCTCGAGGCGGCGCTGAACCCTGCGGGCCGGAAGACCTTCGAAGCGGTGGCCATCCAGGGAACCGGCGTGCTGGAGTCTCTCACGGAGCTGTCCCGCATGGTCATCGAGGTCGTGGCCCGTGCCTGAGCGTACCTCCAACGATCTGAACCTCCCCAACGCGATCACGACGTTGAGGGTTCTGCTCGCCCCCGTCGTGACCGTGCTCCTGTTCGAATCGAGCGCCACGGTCCGACTCATTGCCTTCGGCGTGTTCCTCGTGGCTGCCCTCTCGGACCTCGTGGACGGCGCCCTCGCTCGCCGACGCGAAGAGATCACCGACTTCGGAAAGCTGGTCGATCCGCTGGCCGACAAGCTCCTGCTGGTCGCCACCCTGATTCCGTTCTTTCTTCTCACCCTGAGGGAGCCGGAGCTCGGGGGACTGCCGCTGTTCGGGGGTATTTCCCTGTGGGTCCTGATCGTGTTCTTCGGCAGGGAACTCCTGATCACCTGGCTTCGCACGGCGGCAGCCCGCCGTGGGATCATCGTGCCTGCGTCGACACTGGGGAAGAGGAAAGCCCTCGCCCAGAGCATCTTCATCGGTTCGATGATCCTGTGGCTGGCGTACCGAACGGCGGCGGTCGAACAGGGGTGGAGCGGCGGCCTCAACCGCTTCTGGAGAGGCCTCCACGGATGGTTCACGACGGTGAGCCTGATCGTGGCCCTGAGTCTGACCGTCATCTCTCTCGTCGTATACGTGGCCAACTTCCGCCGCGTGCTTCGCCGGAAGTCCGATTGACGGAGGGGAGTCGATCGGGAGGCCACGGTCCTGACTCGCAGGCTGTGGAAGCGACGGCCGTCGTCGAGCGGTTGCGCGGCTTGGGCGCCAGGGTGGCCGTCGCCGAGAGTTGCACGGGTGGCGGGCTGGGCCGGGACCTCACCGCGGTCCCGGGCGCTTCCGCGGTCTTCTGGGGCGGCGTCATCGCCTACGACAACGCCGCCAAGGTCGGCGTCCTCTCGGTTCCGCCCGATCTCATCCTTTCCCACGGCGCCGTGTCCGAAGAAGTCGGTCGGGCGATGGCCCGCGGCGTCCTGCAACTCTCTGGCGTCACCTGGAGCGTGGGGATCACCGGTGTCGCCGGCCCGGAAGGCGGCACGAGCGACAAGCCCGTCGGCACGGTCTGCATAGCCGTCGAGGGGCCGACTCCGCTGGCGCGGACCTTCCACTTTGCCGGGAACCGCGAGGAGGTGCGGCGCCAGGCGGTATGCGAGGCCCTCACGCTGCTCGAGACGGCGCTCACCGCGTCATGATCCGGGAGCACACCGGCTCGATCGACCGGGAGAAGGACGTCGCGTTGTTCTACCGGAGCCGGATGAGCGGAGACCCATCGTCAGGTCGCCTCCTTGCCGTTCACGGGCTCGGCGAGCACTCGGGGCGGCTCGAACCGCTGGCGACCTGTGTGGCGGCGACCGGGTGGGACTACCATGCTTTCGACCTCCGGGGACACGGCCGTTCCGGAGGGAAGCGCGGTCACGCTCCTTCCTTCGAGCGGCTCCTGGCGGACCTGGATCGGTTCCGACGTGTCGCGAGCGACGGGCGACCGGGACCGACCGTTCTGCTCGGACACTCGCTCGGGGCCCTGCTGGTTGGCCGGTACGTTCAGGAGTACGCCTTTCCCGACCTGTCAGGGGTGGTGCTGGCGGCGCCCTTCGTCCAGCTGGCGCTCCAGCCGCCGGCGTGGAAGTCGCGCCTCGGGGCGCTGGCGGATCGGGTCATTCCACGGCTCACTCTGGACAACGAGATCGACGTGGACATGTTGTTCCGAGACGAAGCCGAGGCACGGGAGTGGAAGCGGGACCCGCTGGTTCACCAGCGGATCAGCGCCCGGCTGTGGGGCGAGATGCGGCGGAACGCGGAGCTTCTGGTACGTCGGGCGCCTCAGGTTCGCACGCCCGTACTGGTCCAGCTCGCGGGCGAGGATCACGTCGTTCGAACCGAGGCCGGCCGAGCCCTGGCCACCCGGCTCGGCGGGCCGGTCGAGATCCGTGAGTACGGAGGGGCGTTCCACGACCTGTTCCACGATCCGTCGTCCGAACAGGCGCTTGCCGATCTGTCGGCGTGGCTGCGAGCCGTGACCGGTGCCGGAGGCGCGCAAAGCCGTGGAGATGTATAGTGTCGCCCTGCGGACCCGAACGCGGCATGGAACCATAGGAGGCGGACTTGAAGGGTCATAGAGGAGAGTCGAAGGAGGCGATGGGAGAGGACGTCGTCGCCGAGAATCCGGAGAATGGCGAGGTCGACGCGGGAGACGCGGGAGACGGTGAGACCGCGTCCGGGCCGGCCCCCGGTGCGCCGGCGGTGGAGCAGCCGGGCGAAGACGACGGGATCGACGTGGAGCGCGGGGAGACTCTGGATGACCCCGCCCAGAGACTGGCGGAAGAGCTGGAAGCCGTGAACGAGCGCCATCTGCGCCTGGCGGCCGAGTTCGAGAACTTCCGGAAGCGGACACAGCGGGAGCGCGCCGAGCTGTCCACGTTCGCACAGGCGGAGCTGGCGCGGCGTCTCCTTCCGACCCTCGACGACCTGGCCCGCGTCTCCCAGACTCCTCCCGAGACGACCACCGTCGAGGCTCTGGATGCCGGTCTGGACCTGATCCTCAAGAATCTCCGCAAGGAACTGGAGGAAGCCGGTCTGGCACGAATCGAGGCCCTCGGCGAGCGCTTCGATCCGGAGCTTCATCAGGCGTTGATGACAGCCGCAACCGATGAGCCCGAGCTCGACGACACCGTATCGCGCGTGTTCGTCGACGGCTACGTGTTCCGGGACCGTCTCGTCCGGCCGGCCCAGGTCGAGGTCCTCAGCTTCTCTCCTGAGGGCGACGGGTGATGGCGACGAGGACCAAGGACTACTACCGGGTGCTCGGCGTCGCCGAGAACGCCTCGGATGGCGAGATCAAGAAGGCGTACCGTTCGCTCGCGAAGAAGTACCATCCCGACGCGAATCCGGACAAACCGGAGGCTGGAGAGAAGTTCAAGGACATCTCGGAGGCCTATACCGTGCTCTCCGATGCCGACAGCCGACGGAAGTACGACCAGCTGAGGAAGTACGGAGGGCTCGGAGGGTTCCGGCGCGGGACCGGCCCTTCCCGGGGCGCGGGAACGGAGCCGGGTCGGAGCTTCCACTTCGAGGACCTGGGGGGGATCGGAGATATCTTCAGCACGATCTTCGACTTCGGCAAACGGTCGACGTCGGAGCGAGCGAAGGGCCCGGTGCGCGGGCACGATGTGGAGTACCTGGTCGAAGTCCCGTTCCGAACGTCCGTGCGCGGAGGGAAGGTGACGATCAACGTGCCCCTGTCGGAGGAGTGTGCCACCTGCGACGGCAGCGGCGCGGCTCCCGGCGCGGGGTCCGATCCGTGCGAGGAGTGCCAGGGAAGGGGAACGGTCACCTTCGGCCAGGGGACGTTCTCGGTACCGCGCCCGTGTCCGGCCTGCATGGGCAGGGGAGAGATCCCGCGGGAGATCTGCAGCGCGTGCGGCGGTCGCGGAGAGATTTCGACGCGCCGGCGCATCAGCGTCACCGTGCCGGCAGGGGTGTCGGATGGCTCGCGGCTCCGCATTCCGGGGCAGGGCGAGAGAGGTCCGGGTGGCGGCCGCCCCGGCGATCTGATCGTGAAGTTCAAGGTGCACGAGGATCCGTTCTTCACGCGGGACGGGCTCGACCTCGTCTGCGAAGTGCCGCTGAACGTCGCGCAGGCTCTGCTGGGATCTCGAGTCCGCGTTCGCACCGTCGACAACAAGAAGATCGTGCTCAAGATCCCGCCGGGCACTCAGACCGGGACGACCTTCCGGATCAAGGGACAGGGAGTGGAGAAGGGGGAACACCGTGGCGACCAGTTGATCCGGGTCGTCGTGGATGTGCCCGCAGATCTCACCGAGCAGGGGAGGGAGGCGGCGGAGCGGCTCGCGGAGGCGGAAGGCCTGCGCCACTGAGCTCTGGTCGGGCGGTAACCGGTGCTGCGGGTGAAGAGCGGTCGCGACCGCCTTACCGCCTCCCGGATCCGGAGATCACGCCTCCTCCGAGCACGAGGTCATCCCTGTACAGCACGGCGCTCTGCCCCGGCGTGATCGCATCCTGTGCGACCGGCAGCTCGAGCTCGAATGCACCCGGTCCCGCGCGCAACACGTTGGCCTCCACGATCGGCGCACCATGGCGGATGCGGACGCCCACGGCTTCTCCAGCCTCGGGGCGGTCGGCCAGCCAGTTCGCGGCCTCGGCGGAGAGTTTCGAGGCGGCGAGCCGCGACCTCGGACCGATGACGACCGCCCGAGCCTCCGGACGGATCTCCAGCACGAACATCGGCTCTTCGAAGCCTCCGGGAAGTCCCTTGCGCTGGCCGACGGTGAACCGGGCGTAGCCCGGATGCTCACCCGCCTCCCGCCCGTCCTCGAACACGATCGGGCCCGGCGAGAGAGCCGGGTGCTCGTTCCCCAGGTGTTCGCGGAGCACACCCGCATAGTCATCGTCCGGCACGAAACAGATCTCGAACGACTCGGGCTTGTCGGCCGTCAAGAGACCCAGCTCCCGGGCCACCTCTCGCACCTCCGGCTTCTCGAGGTCGCCGATCGGAAGAAGCAAGCGATCCAGCACGGCCCTCGGGATGCCCCACAGGAAGTACGTCTGGTCCTTGCGATCGTCTTCGGCCCTGCAGAGAGAGGCACCTTCGGAACGCCTCGCGATCCGGGCGTAGTGACCCGTAGCCACGTGTGTGCAGCCGAGCTCATCGGCCCGGCGGACGAGGTCCCGGAACTTCGTGAAGCTGTTGCATCGTACGCAGGGGATGGGCGTTCGTCCCGCCGCGTATTCCTGCACGAAGTCGCGGATCACGTCGTCGGTGAACTGCTTCTCCAGGTCGAATACGCGGTGCGGGATTCCGAGCGAAGCCGCCACGGAACGGGCGTCGGAAATGCCTTCGAGCCCGCAGCACTTCTGCGCCGGTCCCGCCGTGTCGGAATAGCAGAACGTCTTCATCGTCGCTCCGACGACCCGAAAGCCTCGGCGCGCGAGGATGGCGGCGGCCACGCTGGAGTCCACGCCACCGGACATCGCCACCAGCACCGAGGGGGAGCTCATGGCTTCCAGGCTCTCAGCCGGTCGGTCACTTCCGCCACGGCGGTGGCGGCCTCATCGACCTCGCTCTCGGTGGTAGAGGGGCCGAAGCTGAACCGGAGAACCGCGTAGTCGCCGTCCGTTCGGATACCCATGGCCGCGAGCACGTGGGAGCCCGTCACCGCTCCACTGGCACATGCGGATCCAGCGGAGAGTGCGATTCCTGCCAGGTCCAGCGAGGTGAGGAGCGCCCCCTGGTCACAACCCGGCACGCCCACGCTCAGCAGGTGGGGGAGTCGGTCCGGGGCGTTCTCCGCGTGAATCCGAAGGTCCCGCACGGACTCACGTAGCCGCTCCTCGAGCCGGTCCCGCATCGCTCTCCAGCGGTCCGCCGCCCCCGGTCGCTCCGACTCGGCGAGCCGGACCGCGGCCGCGAACCCGGCCGCCCCGACAGGGTTCTGCGTGCCCGGCCACAGAGACCTCTCCTGCGAACCGCCATACGCGAGCGGCTCGAGATCGATTCCGGTCCGGCAGATGAGCGCCCCGATGCCGACCGGTCCGCCCAGCTTGTGCGCGGTCACCGTGAGAAGGTCGGCCGGAACGATGTCGACGGAAACCGGGAGCTTGCCGAACGCCTGGACCGCGTCGGTATGAAAGGTCGCTCCATGCCGGTGCGCGATCTCGCACAGGTCGGCTACCGGCTGGACCGTACCGACTTCGCTGTTCGCCCACATCACCGACACGAGCGTCGGAAGATCGGGTCCGGAGGTCCCGGCCAGTCGGTCTGCCAGCGTGTCCGGGTCCAGCCGGCCGCTGTCATCGACCGGCAACGTCTCGACCGCGCACCCCTCGCGGGCGGCCTGTCGTGCGGCCTCCAGCACGGCCCTGTGTTCCACCGCCGATACGAGGATTCGGACCGCCCCACGCCGGGCCCGGGCGAACCCGAGCACGGCGAGGTTGTCCGACTGCGTGCCGCCTCCGGTGAAGATCAGCGCGGATCGGGTCGCGCCGAGAGACGCGGCGATGTCCCGCCTCGCGTCCTCGAGCGTGGCCGTGGCCCGACCGCCGGCCGAATGAACGGAGGCGGGATTGTAGTCGGCTCTGCCCACCACTTCGGCCATCGCGGCCCAGGCTTCCGGACGAAGAGGACAGGTGGCGGCGTGATCCAGATAGATCATGGACTTCGGCGTCTCAGATCGAGCTCACGCCGAGCGACGTGACATCGTCGATCTCCACCGTCTCTTCGGTGAAGAAGGGCTCCCCGAAGGCCCTCCGGATCAGGCTCCCGTAGTGCCTCGACTGCGTCTCGACCAGCTCGTAGAAGGGCTGTCCGGTCGGAAACGCCTCCCCGGCCCGGATCGCATCGTCGAACTGCGAGCGGTAGGCTCGAATGGCCTCCATCTTCCGGGCGAACTGGTGCGTGATGTCGACGACGAACGTCGGCTTGGGGGCGTCTTCCCGGAATGCGAGGGCGTACAGGATCTTGCGGGGTCGGTGGGGCGGTCCGGCACCGAACCGGGCCAGGCCCGACAGAAAGCAGGCATCCCGGCATACCTCCGCGGCCACGCGATGGTCCGGGTGCCGGCCGCGGAGGAACGGGAGGATCACGACGCGAGGCTGAAGTTCCCTCAGGATCACCACGAGCCGCTCGCGCGTCTCGCGGTCGTTCGAGATCCCGGCATCCGGGAGTCCGGCATTGAGGCGAAGGTCGACACCCAGCGCCGCGCGAGCCGCCTCGGCCTCCGCCGCCCGCAGCTCGGGCGTTCCCTTCGTTCCCGTCTCGCCCCGGGTCAGGTCGAGGATGGCCGTCCGGTGTCCCCGGTCCACCGCCCGGGCGAGGGTGCCGCCACAGAGCAACTCGGCGTCGTCCGGGTGCGGCCCGACGGCCAGCACGTCGACCGGTGGGGTCTTCATTTCCTTCCTTTCGCTCGAGCTCGCGGACGACCGGGACCTTCCGCTTCACTCATAGCGAAGCGCTTCGACCGGGTCCAGCCCGGCCCCCCGCGCCGCCGGATAGAGGCCGAAGCCGATGCCGGTGAGAATCGAGGCGAGGAGGGCGACCGCGATCGACCACAGCGGCACCGAGGCCGGAACCGGCGTCAGCGAGGATACGGCCCACACCACGAGTCCGCCGAGGGCCATGCCGATCGCTCCGCCGAGCAGCGTGAGCGTGGCGGCCTCGACCAGAAACTGCCACAGGAGATCACGCCTTCGCGCTCCGAGCGACTTGCGAAGGCCGATCTCGCGCGTCCGCTCCGTCACGGAGATCATCATGATCCCGATGACACCGATGCCGCCGACGAGGAGCCCCACGCCCGACAGAGCCACCATGACGGCGAAGAAGACACCGGTGAGGCGGTTCCAGAAGTCCAGCACCTGGTCCTGCGTAATGAGGTGGAAGTTGTCTTCCTGAGAGGGATCCAGGCCCCGCAGCTGCCGCATCCGGCTCCGGACGGCTTCGAGGGCGACGTCGAGCTCCACTCCCTCGTGCGGCTTCACGACGAAGTACACCATGCGGTCCCAGACGCGCACGTACTTCATCACGGAGGCGAAGGGTGCGAACACGTAGTGGGTCTTCAGGCCGGCGAACAGGTTGTCCGGCGGCCGGTAGACGCCGACCGCCTCGAAAGGGGTCTCCCGCCGCCCCGGGCGGCCGATGTTGAAGCGCTTGCCCAGCGGGTCGAGCCCGTCGAACAGGTCGGCCGCGACGGCGGAGTCGATGACCGCGACCGCGCGGCGACGGTTCTCCTCCGTCGCCGTGAAGAAGCGCCCATCCACGAGGTCCCCGCCGTCCATGTCCATGTAGTCCGCGTCGACCCCGTACAGCGAGATCCGGACGTCGGCATCCCGGTTTCGAGCGTGGTATCCCCAGTCCGATACGTCCACTCCGGGCGCCACCTGGCGAATCGGTGCGAGGCGCGCGAGCTCCCGGGCCCACTCGATCTGGAGCGGGGGATTCCGCATGAACTCGTTCTCCTCTTCTTCGAGTCCCGTGGAAATCCCGCCTCCACCGACCGGCGCGTGAAACACGTAGAAGGTGGTGGGACCGGCCGAGGCGATCACGTCCCGGAAGCTGGAGTTGAGCCCCTGGACCATCGCCGCCATGACGAGCACGACCAGAACGCCGATGGTCACGCCGAGGATGGTGAGTCCGCTCCGAACCTTGTTCGCCCGGAGGGAATCGAACGCCACGACCAGGCCCTCCCGAAGGGTGGCCCAGAAGCCCATGCCGCCCCCGCGCCTACTCATAACGCAGAGCCACGATCGGATCCTGCTTCGCTGCGCGCCACGCCGGGTAGATCCCCGAGCCGATCCCGACGATCAACCCGAGGACGAGAGACACCACGATGGCCCACATCGGGATCGAGGCGGGCAGCGGCGAGAGGGCGTCCACGGCCTTTCCGAGGCCGATGCCGAAGCCGATGCCCACCGCCGCTCCGGCCACCGAGAGGGTGGAAGACTCGGCCAGGAACTGGAACAGGATGTCGCGCCGCCGCGCTCCGAGCGCCTTTCGGACGCCGATCTCCCGGATCCGCCCCGCCACGGAGAGCAGCATGATGTTCATGATCACGATCCCGCCGACCACGAGCGAGATCGAGACCAGACCGGGAAGGGCCGCGAACAGGATGCGGTTGATGGTCTCCCAGGCGCCGAGGAGGTCACTGGACGTCTGCAGCCAGAAGTTGTTCTCCTGGCCGGGGCGGAGCTTCCGGTCCCGCCGGAGCGCCGCCTCGACGGCAAGCATGGCCGATTCCATCTCCTCGATCGAGTGCGACTTGACGGTGATCTCGTTGATGCGGTTCCTCTGCCACGCCATCGTCTGCCGGAAGGTCGAGATCGGCACGAGCACCGAGGCGTCCCGGATCACTCCGAGAAGCCCACCCTGGCGCTCCCAGACCCCCACGACCTCGAGCCTCGTGGAGCCAAGGCGGATCCGCTTTCCGATCGGGTCGACCTCGGGGAACAACCGCTCGGCGATGTCGGCTCCGAGGACGGCCACCTTGAGCGACTTCCTCTCGTCCAGTGGCGAGAGGCTGCGTCCTCGCTCCACCTCCCAGCCCTGGAGCGCCTCGTAGCCGGACGAACCCCCGATCACCCGAATGTTCCGCCGGGTGTTCTCCTCGTACGAAACCTGGTTGAACCCCCGGTCCACGCTGTACGCGAACCGCCAGGCATCGGGTACCGCGCGACGGACCACCTCGACGTCGTGCATGGTGAGGTAGGGGTTGCGAGCCTGCCGCCTCCGCTGCTCGCGGCTGTCCGCGCCGGTCTGCACCTGGTTCCGCCGCACGACCGAAAAGGTGTTCACGCCGAAGATCGCACCTGCGAAGTCATCCTGGACGTATCGGTTCACGCCCTCGACCACCGTGATCACGGCGATGAGGAAGGTGATGCCGATGATCACGCCGATCAGCGTGAACACCGACTTCATCTTGTGGGCCCAGATCTGCTGCAGGGCGATCCGGATGCCTTCCAGGATTCTCAAGCTCGTTCCTCCCCTGCGAGTCAGGCCGGCTGCGGGCGGGTGGCGCGAGGCGCGTCGTGCGACTCGATCTGACCATCCCGGAGCGTGATCACTCGCTGGGCGTGCGCCGTGATGTGCGGCTCGTGCGTGACCATGATGATGGTCTGCCCGGCCGCGTGGAGTCCGTCGAACACCCCCATGATCTCCTCGGAGGTGACGGAGTCCAAGTTGCCGGTCGGCTCGTCGGCCAGGATGATCGAAGGCCCGTTGACGAGAGCCCGCGCGATGGCCACGCGCTGTCTCTGCCCTCCGGACAGCTCGTTCGGCTTGTGATCCATCCGGTCGGCCAGGTCGACCTGCTCGAGCGCGGCCTTCGCCCGTTCGATGCGCTTTCGGGCGGACACACCGGCGTAAATCAGGGGAAGCTCCACGTTGTGCAGAGCACTGGCGCGCGGGAGAAGGTTGAAGGTCTGGAACACGAAGCCGATCTCCCGATTCCGGATCCGGGCCAGCTCATCATCGTCCAGGTCCTGCACGGGCTGGCCGTTGAGCACGTACTCCCCGGAGGTGGGTGTGTCCAGGCAGCCGATCAGGTTCATGAGGGTGGACTTGCCGGATCCGGACGGGCCCATGATCGCGATGTACTCGTTGCGCCGGATGTTGACGCTCACACCGCGCAAGGCGCGCACCGTCTGGGTTCCCATCACGTAGTGCTTCTTGAGATCGTGCGTCCGGATCACGATGTCATCAGTCGCGGTCATCTATCGATCCTCGCTGTCTTCGGTCCCGCCGGGACCGGTCTGGGTCTCGTGCCTCTCGACCTGCACGATCGCACCGTCTTCCAGCTCGCGGATGGCCTGGTAGGTGCCCGAGACCACCGTCTCGCCCTCTTCAAGACCCGACAGGACCTCGAAGTAGTTGTCTCCCGCGATGCCGACTTCCACCGGACGGAATCGCACGCGATCGCCGTCCAGCACATATACGCCCTCGATCGGTTCCCCGTCGGAGTCCTGCCCGGTCACGGAATCCCCGGCGCCGGCGTCTTCCTCCTCGACCTGTTCGCTCTCCGTGGGTATCCGCTCGAATTCGCTGGGGTCCATGAGGGTCAGGGCGATGATCGGGATCGCGAGCACATCGGGACGCACCGCCGTGACCACGTCGGCGGTCGCCGACAGATCGGTTCGCAGATCCACGCCCGGATTCTCGAGCGTGATGCGTACCTCGAAGTCGATGGCCTGCTCCGAGCTGGATTGCATCTGGCTCCGGGGCCGGATCGAGCTGTTGCCGATCTTGGTCACCGTGCCGTAGAACTCCCGTCCGCGGAACGCGTCGATCGAGACGATCGCCGAGTCCCCGATCGCGATCTCGGGCACATCCGTCTCGTCGACCTCGACGACGGCCTCCATCACCGACAGATCCGCGATCGTGAGCAGGAGGCTGCCCGGGTTGTTCATCGTCCCCACCACGGCGGTCTCGCCGCGCTCGACGTTGAGGCGCGTGACCCGGCCGCTCATCGGGGCTTCGATCACCGTCTTCGAGAGGTTGTCTCGAGCTTCGCGAAGGCTCGCTTCCGCCATGTCGACGGCGTGACGCGCCGATTCCCACAGGGCGCGCTGCACGTCCGCCTGTGTCCTCGCCTGCTCGAATTCGGTGTCCGTGATCATCCCCTCGGCCGCTTCATTCAACTGCCGGATGCGGTCCCAGTCCCGCTGCGCCTGCTCCGAGTTCCCGCGGGCCTGCGCCTCCCGGGCTCTCGCTTCCGCCAGCGCGGCCTCGGCGCGGTCGACGGCGGCCTCGAAGCGGGCCGGGTCGATCACGAGAAGCAGCTGGCCCTCTTCGACGTCGTCGCCCTCTTCGACGGTGAGCTCGACGATGCGTCCCGACACGTCGGCGCTGATGTCGACCGAGGTCTTGGGCTCCACGTGGCCCGTCGCCGTCACACGGGCCACCAGGTCCTTTCGAGTCACATCTTCGACCCGGACCGAAACGGCATCATTCCCCCCCCGGCCGAGCGACGCGATGACGATCGCCAGCACGACCACAGCGCCGACTCCGATCGCGATCTTACGCTTTCGAGACATATGTCTATCCTTGACAACTGATTGCAGACTCCGCCCCAACCCGCTCGCCGTACGCGGAAAAGGGGCCGTCGGTTTCACCGCCGGCCCGCTGATGGGAACACTCGAAACTGCGGGTCTGTTGATCCCGGTGCGTTCAGTCCATCGAGGTACGGATCGCGGCCCACCTCCGGTCCGGGTTGGCGACCCGGGTGATCCGACCCTCCGCCGTCGAGATCCAGAGGAGGGTCGTTTCCTCCCCGAGTCGGAGCTCGAAGCGGGTCGCCGCGACCCGGGCGTCGCCTACGGTCACGGTGTCGCGCGACAGGCCGGCGACCCGCATCGGAAGCATTCGGCCTTCCGACGGCACCAGGACCTCGACGTCCAGGGTTCTCGGCTCTGCCGCGGCCCGCAGCCGCGCGGCCAGGTCGTAGTAGAGATGGGCGATCTCTCTCTCCAGCACGAGAAGCCTCTCCGCCGCCTGGAACTCGGTGACCCGCTCTCCCTCCGGCGAGGCCACGGTGACCCTCAGGCGACTGCCCGTCCGGTTCACCACCACGTGGAGCGGCGGTCCCTCGCGGGTATGCAGCTCGTAGCGCAGCAGTCTGCCGCGTCCATCGAAACGGGCGCCCACTTCGAGCGACTGGAGGGCGTCGGGCCCTCCCTCCCGGGTGATCCGTCCGACGGCGATCACGTCCTCACCCCGGCGCCGCACCGCGAACGTCTCGGTTCCCGCGAACGACCCGGCGACGAAGTGCTCGAAAGTGCCTCCGTCCAGCTGCTGGTATTCCTGCGCTCCCCCGGGCGTGACGCTCACCGGAACGAGCAGGGCGCCGAGCCAGGCCACCCTCCACCGCCTCCCGGCTCGCCTACGCATCGAGGCGCCTCGAGATGTAATCCACCAGGTACTCGTAGATCCTCCGGCCGTTCTCCCGGGTGGCCAGCGTGGGCTGGCCCACGACTCCCGGAGATCCGGGAAGCGGAACCGGCTCGTCTCGGACCGCCGAACGCCCGTTGCCCACGTCGTCGTCGGCGATCCGGTCCTCCCGGACCCGATCGGGAGCGAGGTAAAGCAGGATCGCCGTGTCCATCTCGCCCGCATGCTCCGGAAGACTCCGGCCCTCGAGGAATGCGCTCAGATCGATCGCGTGAATGTCCACCGCCCGCACCCGCACGACGTCCGCCACGACCGAGGCCATGGCCTGGATGTGGGGGCCGTACCCGTGCGAGGTCATCAGCACGATCTCCTCGAGTCCCTGCCGTTCCCAGGAGTTCACGAGTTCGTTCAGGACCCGGTGCAGCGTCTTCCTCTCGAGGGCCGCGGTTCCCGCGTAGGATTGCTCCATGTCCGAGCTCACGCCGTACGGGAGGGTCGGGGCGACCAGGATACCCGTTCGCTGCGAGACGGCGTCGGCCAGGCGGTTCACCACGAGCGTGTCCGCCCCGAGCGGGAGATGCGGGCCGTGCTGAAGACAGGTGCCGACCGGGAGCAGAAGGCGTGGATCCCGCCGGAACCAGTCGGCGGCCTCCTGCCACGTGAGGCGATCCAGGCGTGCGTCAGTGGTCGGTTCCATATCGGCAATGTAAGCTAGACGGCCGGTGGGGGAACGGGGTCCCTGAGACGTACGAGGTCGGAATGGAATCGGTTTGGCACGGCAAGGTGGTTCTCCTGACGGGCGCCTCCCGGGGCATCGGCAGGGAGATGGCGATTCGGCTCGCGGAGGACGGGGCCCGCGTGGTCCTGATGGCGCGCGGCCGGACGGAGCTCGAGGAGGTCGCGGCCCGGTGCGAAGCCTCGCGCGGCGAAACGCTCGTGGTGCCCGGCGATGTCGGCGTGGAGGCGGACTGCCAGCGGGCCGTGCGGAGAGCCGTGTCGGTCTTCGGAGGCCTGGACGCGCTCATCGCCAACGCCGGTCTGTCGATGCTGTCGACGTTCGAGGAACTGTCCGGTGTGGAGCCTCTCGAACGGGTGATGCGGGTCAACTACCTGGGAACCGTCTACTGCGCTCACCATGCGCTCCCGCACTTGATCTCGGCGCGCGGGCGCATCGTCGGTGTGGCCAGCCTCACCGCCCTGAACGGCGTCCCGACCCGCACGGGATATGCGGCCTCCAAACACGCCATGCGGGGATTCCTCGATTCCCTCCGGATCGAACTCCGTCGCCACGGGATCAGCGTGACCGTCGCCTATCCGGGGTTCGTCGACACCGGGATCCGTGAACGAGCGGTCGGGGAGGGCTCCGGACGCGCGGCGGGCCGGGCGATGACCGCAGGGGAGTGCGCGCAGCGGATCCTGTCTGCCTCGGCGCGCCGGCGCCGCGAGGAGGTGATGACGGTGAAGGGGCGAGCCGGCCGGTGGCTCAAGCTCGTGGCACCCGCGTTGGTGGACCGGATCGCCGCCTCGGCGGTCGGCTTCCCCTACCCGGACGAGGGCTCGGAGCGCGCTTCCGCGAGGTAGCCCGCGGCCACCCCGCCCACGACGAGTGCCAGCCCGACCCAGCCGGCGGCGGTGAGCCCCTGGCTGAACAGTAGGAGGGCCAGCAGGGCCGCGACGCACGGCTCGATGGTGGCGGCGACGGCCGCCGGGGCCGCCTCGATCCGCTTCAGCGCTGCGAAGAAGAGGAAGTTGGCGCCGAGCACGGCTCCGAGCGCCAGCAGGGCGACATAGGCCCAGGCGCTTCCCGTCGACGGGAGTGCAGGGGACTGACCGATGGCGGGAAGAAACGCGGCGAGGATCGCGGTGCCCCCCGCCAGCTCCAGGAAGAGGACCCGGCTGGAGCCGTAGCGGGGAACGGCCCAGCGTGCGATGAGCGTCGTGCCGGCATAGGCCACGGCGGCGCCGACGCCCCCGAAGAGGCCGATGGCCAGATCGGTCTGGCGGCTCGCAAAGCCGATGCCGGCCCCCTCGCCCCCTCGCACGGTCAAAGTCACGCCCACGAGAACGACGAGGGCGAGAGCCACCCGCACGGTCGTGAGCTTCTCGCCGAGCAGCCAGTGTGCCAGAACGGCCACGATCAGCGGCGCCGTATACAGAAGGGTAGCTGCTCCGGCCACGCCGACGCCCGCGATCGCGTACTGGTATCCCACTTCGAACAGAGCGACGAGCGCGCCCCCGCCGAGACCGACCAGCAGCAGGCCTCGACGATCGATTCGCAGAAGCTCACGCCGGGCCAGCCCCACCACGAGTAGCCCTGCGGTGGCCAGGGCGATGCGCCAGAACCCGATTCCCGTGAGCGCGGCCCCCTGCGCGTACAGCGCGGTGCTCAGCGGTCCCGTCGTGCCCCACAGCGTGCCCGCGCCGACGGCTGCCGAGTAGCCCAGAATCGTGGCGGTCCGGGGCGCCATGCCTCGGGCACCCACGACCTTCCCTTCCATGGCTTCTCCGTTCGAGTTCGAATTCATGGCACCCGCCCGACCCTCGAGCGCGCGGCGAAGATAGGTGTCCCCCCGGTCCCTCCGACAGCCGATTGCCGTCCGGCGACCTTGGTGAGACGTTGGATGCCCGTACGGCGTGGACGGCGATCCGCCCGCCCGGGTGCGAGCCGCCGCGTACCTCGAAGTCGCAGGAGAACGACATGACCGAGCCTCGATTCGCTTCGCTGGACTGGACGCCGGTGTCCGATGCCGAGTCGAGACGAAGGGCCCGCGCTTTCGTCGAAACCGCGTCCCGCCGGCGTTCCGTCCGGCACTTTTCCGACCGACCGGTGGCGACCGAGGTCATCGCCGACTGCATCCGTGCCGCAGGTACGGCCCCGAGCGGTGCGCACCGCCAGCCGTGGCGTTTCGTGGCCGTTTCCGATCCGGGCACCAAGGCCCGGATCCGGCGTGCCGCCGAGCTGGAGGAGGCCGAGTTCTACGAGCACCGGGCCCCGGATGACTGGCTGGAGGCCCTCGAACCGCTCGGAACGGACGCCGAGAAGCCGTTTCTCGAGGTCGCGCCGTGGCTCATCGTAATCTTCGCCGAGAGCTACGGAGTGAACGAGAACGGAGAGCGGGTGAAGAACTACTACGTTCAGGAATCGGTCGGGATCGCCACGGGCATCCTGATCTCGGCGCTTCACTCGGCCGGGCTCGGCACTCTCACGCACACCCCGAGCCCGATGAGGTTCCTCAACGAGATCCTCGACCGCCCGGAGCGTGAGCGACCGTACCTGATCCTCGTCGTGGGTCATCCGGCAGAGGACGCCCGCGTGCCGCGCCTGGAGCGAAAGCGGCTCGATCAGATCGCAGACTTCGTCTGAGGTCATCAGGCCGGACAGGCCAGGCCGCGGCCTCGCCCCTCCCGGGCTCCTTGAAGACCGGTTGATCCACCGGGCCTATCCTCACGCATGGTCCAGACGTGTCATACCGCCGCTCTGCGCGGCCTCGAGGCGATCCCGGTTCGGGTCGAGGTGGCGACGCGACGGGGTACTCCGATGATCGGAATCGTCGGCCTCGCCCCCTCGGCCGCGCGCGACTGCCGGGAACGGTTCCGCACCGCCGCTGCCCAGCTGGGTCTTCGCGTGCCGGGTTTGAGGATCACCGTGAACCTGGCACCGGCCGACGTGCGCAAGGACGGAGCGTCCTTCGACCTGCCCGTCGCGGTGGCCGTGCTCGCCGGCGCCGGACACGTTCCCGGAACCCGACTCCGGCGGTGGGGCTTCGTCGGAGAGCTGGGGCTCGACGGGACCCTCAGACCGATACGCGGCGCGCTGCCGATCGCGCTTCGCTTCAGCCGTCTGGACGGCATCGACGGACTGATCGTTCCGGAGGCCAACCTCGAGGAGACCCGACCGGCTCGGGATCTGAAGGTCTTCGGAGCCGGCAGCCTCGCCGAGGTCGTGCGCTTCCTGTGCGGTGAAATGGAGCTGACGGGCCCGCGGGGTGACCGCGGGGCGGAGAGCACGGCTCCGAGGAGAATCGAGCACGACTTCGCCGACGTGTGCGGCCAGGCACCGGCCAAGCGCGCGATGGAGATCGCTGCCGCCGGAGGTCATCATATCCTCCTCCGGGGGTCTCCGGGGGTCGGGAAGTCGCTGCTCGCCCGAGCGCTGGCGACCATCCTGCCGCCGCTCGACCGGTCCGAGGCTCTCGAGGCCACGGCGGTTCACAGCGTGGCCGGACAGCTCCCCTCCGGGAGCGGACTGCTCCGCACGCGACCGTTCCGAGCGCCTCACCACACGGTCACCGTGGCGGGGCTGGTCGGAGGAGGCGTTCCCGCACGTCCGGGAGAAGTTTCACTCGCCCACCGGGGGGTTCTGTTTCTCGACGAACTCGTCGAGTTTCGTCGTTCCGCCCTCGACGCGCTGCGCCAGCCCCTGGAAGAGGGGATCGTGCGGATCACTCGCGGGGGAGAAAGGGTCACCTATCCGGCTCGACTCCTCCTCGTCGGCGCCATGAATCCCTGTCCCTGCGGCCGCCTTCTGGCCAGCGACCGTTCGTGCGAATGTGATCCGGAGCGGGTGCGTCGCCACGCCGGCCGGGTCGGCGGCCCGCTGCTCGACCGCATCGACCTGCACGTGGATGTGCCCGATGTGGAATGGAGTACGCTCCGACGGGGCCCGGGGCCTCCCGAGAGCCGCCGCATGCGTGACCGGGTCGTGGCGGCGCGTGCCCGGTCGATCCGGCGCGGTGGCCCGGGCTTCGTCAACGCGTCCCTGACACCGAGGGCGCTCGGCGAACATTGCCGGCTCGAGGCGGCGGCGGACGCGGTGCTTCGTCGGGGCGCAGAGCGCTTCCGTCTCAGCGCACGGGCCTGTCACCGTGTACTGCGTGTGTCCCGGACCATCTCCGATCTGGCGGGTGCGGCACGGGTCGAGGTCGCGCACGTGACCGAAGCGCTGCAGTACCGGTCCCGGGCACCGTAGCCGACCGCCGATCCGGCGCGGGTCGTCCGCGGTCCGCTCTCCGCGGTTCCTCAGGGGAAGTCGGGGACCTCGGGTGCGGGGAGACCGGGGGCCAGCCCGGGTGCCGCATCGCCGCGGCCCACGGCGAGGAAGTTCCGGAGCAGGGCATGTCCGTGTTCCGTCAGGACCGCCTCGGGATGAAACTGGACGCCCCACATGGGCAGCGAGCGGTGCCGTATGCCCATCAACACCGGGTCCCCGGAACTCCAGGCGCACGGAAGGAGGTCGGCCGGCAGCGAGGACGGATCGAGCGCCAGCGAGTGATACCGCGTGACCCGCATCGGCGTGGGCAGGCCCCCGAACACACCCGAGCCATCGTGTGCGATCGTCGACACCTTTCCGTGCACCGGCTCCACCCGGATCACCCGGGCGCCGAAGGCCGCACCGATGCACTGGTGACCCAGGCATACGCCGAGCAGGGGCACGTCCGATCCACAGGCGCGAACGAGATCGACGGCCATGCCGGCTTCGTCCGGCGAACAGGGGCCGGGGGAGATGACGACGTGCGTCGGCTTGAGTTGCAGGAGCTCGAGGGGTTTCATGGCGTCGTTGCGCACCACCTCGACTCCCTCACCGAGCATCCGGAGATAGCGGGCCAGGTTGTGGCCGAACGAGTCGTAGTTGTCGAGGAGCACGATCACGAGCCCACCTCGCTCACCGCACCGAGCAGGCCGCGCGCCTTGTCCAACGTCTCCCGGTACTCGGCGGTCGGGTCCGAGTCCGCGACCACGCCTCCACCGGCGTGAAAGGTGATGCGATCACCGTCCACGACGAGAATCCGGATCGACACGCTCGTATCCATGTCGCCCCCGAATCCG